>NZ_JBEXCS010000003.1:0-155343 GCF_040605395.1 Streptomyces sp. NPDC005648
AGTACGGCTCGCTCTACGGCGCCGAGGCGGCCGCCGATCTGCTGATGGACCCGGCGGTCTGGCAGTCCATGGTCGACCAGCAGTACCGGTTGCTGTTCGCCATGAGTCTGTGAATCTTTCTCGGCATCCGACCGGCCACCCCTCATCCGGGCCGTTCGGTCCTCGCGGGCCGCCAGGGGGTCAGTCCTCGTGCACGGCGCGGACCGCCTCCTCCGCCCGCCCGCCGTACGCGGGGCCGGTGGCGTGGAAGCGGGCGGGCATCTCCAGGACGCGCGGGGACATGGTGTTCTTCCAGACGTGTACGGATGGTTGGAGCGGGAGGCATGGGTCCGGTCCGCGGCGGCGCCTGGGCGCGACAGGACAGATGTTGGCGCCGCCGCGGACCGGAGGCTCGGGAGGTCAGACCTGGGCGCCGGAGAGGCGCTCGACGGCCCGCAGCAGCGCCGAGTGGTCCAGGCCGCCGTCGCCCTGGGCGCGCAGCGACGCGACCAGCTGGGCGACCACGGCACCGACCGGCAGGGCCGCGCCGACGGCGCGGGCGGCGTCGGTGACGATGCCCATGTCCTTGTGGTGCAGGTCGATCCGGAAGCCCGGCGTGAAGTCGCGCTGAAGGAAGTTGTCCTTCTTGCGGGCCAGGACGGTCGAGCCCGCGAGGCCGCCGTTCAGGACGTCCAGCGCGGCCGTGAGGTCCACGCCCGACTTCTCCAGGAAGACCACGGCCTCGGCGCACGCCTGGATGTTCACGGCGACGATCAGCTGGTTGGCGGCCTTCACGGTCTGGCCGGAGCCGTGCGGACCGCACAGCACGATGGTCCTGCCGAGGGCCTCCAGCACCGGCTTCGCGGCGTCGAAGTCGGCCTGCTCGCCGCCGGCCATGATGGACAGCACGGCCTCGACGGCGCCGGCCTCGCCGCCGGAGACGGGGGCGTCCAGCACCCGGATGCCCTTGTCCGCGGCGGCCTTCGCGAGGTCCACCGAGGTCTGCGGGGTGATCGAGGACATGTCGATCAGCAGGGCGCCGGACCTGGCGTTCTCCAGGATGCCGTCGGGGCCGTAGCAGATGGCCTCGACCTGGGGGGAGGCCGGCACCATGGTGATGACGACGTCCGCGTCCCGTACGGCCTCGGCGATCGAACCGGCGGCCTTTCCGCCGGCGGCGGCCAGCCGGTCCAGCTTGTCCTGCTCCAGGGTGAAGCCGGTGACGTCGTAACCCGCCTTGATCAGGTTCTCGGACATGGGGGAGCCCATGATGCCGAGGCCTATCCAGGCGATCTTGGGGAGCGTGCTCATCGGGTGTGCCTTTCGGTGAGGGAGTTCAGCGCGCGGCGCGGGCCTCGCGGGGCAGCCAGTCGAAGGCCTCGGCGCTCGGACGGTCGCCCGGCTTGTACTCCAGGCCGACCCAGCCCTCGTATCCGGCCTTCGCCAGCTGGTCGAGGAGCTCTTCCAGCGGCAGCGTCCCGGTGCCCGGGGCGCCCCGGCCGGGGTTGTCGGCGATCTGCACATGACCGGTGCTCGCCGCGTACCGCTCGATCACCGACGGCAGGTCCTCGCCGTTCATGGACAGGTGGTAGAGGTCCATGAGGAACTTCGTGTTGCCGAGCCCCGTGGCCCGGTTGACCTTGTCGACGATCCCGATCCCGGCGGGCGCGCTCACCAGCGGGTAGAGCGGCGACTCCGGCCTGTTGAGCGTCTCGATCAGCAGGATCGCGCCGATCCGGTCGGCCGCGCGGGCCGCGAGGACCAGGTTCTCCAGCGCCAGCGCGTCCTGCTCGGCCGGGTCCACGCCCTCTACGCGGTTGCCGTACAGGGCGTTGAGCGCCGTGGTGCCCAGCGAGCGGGCGAAGCCGGCGGCCACGTCGATGTTGGCGCGGAACCGCTCCGACTCCTCGCCCGGGACGGACAGGGCGCCGCGGTCGGGGCCCGGGAGCCGCCCGGCGTAGAAGTTCAGGCCCGTGAGCCGGACGCCCGCGTCCTCGATCGCCTCGGCGAGGGCGTCGAGCTCGGACTGCTCGGGGGTGGGGGAGTCGACCCAGGGCCACCACAGCTCGACCGCGGTGAAGCCCGCCGCGGCGGCGGCCGCGGGGCGCTCCAGGAGCGGGAGTTCCGTGAAGAGGATCGACAGGTTGACGTTGAAGCGCTGATCCGCGAATCCCATGGGCCGCCGCGCTCCTTCCGTGTCGAGTGATTCCGTTTTCTGAATTCCGTATTACGGAAGTTCATTTCTGCTTAACGGAAGACTGCCCGTGGGGTGGGAGGGCTGTCAAGAGCGCCCGGGCAAACCCGCGGCCTACCCTGGAGGCGTGGCCCGGTCCAACGACGAGGTCGCCGCGCTGCTCCAGGAGTACGCGGACCTCATCTCGATCACCGGCGGAGACGCGTTCAGGGCACGCGTCTACGAGAAGGCCGCCCGCGCGGTGGGCGGCCACCACGCCGATGTCTCCACGCTCGACCTCAAGGGCCTCCAGGAGATCCCGAACGTCGGGAAGTCCATCGCCCACAAGGTGCGCGAGTACTTCGACACCGGCAGCGTGTCCGCCGTCGAGGAACTGCGGGCGAGGATCCCGGCCGGGGTGCGCCGGCTGACCGCCGTCCCCACCCTCGGCCCCAAGAAGGCCATGGCCGTCTACGAGGAGCTGGGCATCTCCTCGGTCGAGGAGCTCGCCGACGCCATCCACCGGGAGCGGCTGCGCGACCTCAGGGGCTTCGGCCCGAAGACCGAGGAGAACATCCTCCACGGCATCGAACTGCTGCGGTCCTCCGGCGGGCGCGTCCAGCTGGACGTGGCCGCCGAGCTCGCCGCCGACATCGTGGCCGCGCTGTCGGCGGTGAGCGGCTGTCTGCGCTGCGCATACGCCGGTTCGCTGCGCCGCTGCCGGGAGACGATCGGCGACATCGACATCCTCGCGGCCGCCAGGAGGCCGGCGCCGCTCATGCGGGCGTTCAGGGAGCTGCCGTACGTCACCGAGGTGATCGGGACGGGCGAGAAGAAGACCTCCGTGCGCACCAGCAGGGGCCTCGGCGTCGATCTGCGCGTCGTACCGCCGGACTCCTGGGGGGCCGCGCTCCAGTACTTCACCGGCTCCAGGGCGCACAACATCCGCACCCGCGAGCGCGCCGTCCACCACGGGCTCAAGCTCTCCGAGTACGGGCTCTTCGACGTCGAGACCGGCGAGAAGATCGTCTCCGAGACCGAGGAGGAGGTCTACGCGCGGCTCGGGCTGCCCTGGATCGCGCCGCCCCTGCGCGAGGACCGCGGCGAGATCGAGGCCGGGCTGCGGGGCGAACTGCCCGAACTCGTCCGGGAGTCGGACCTGCGCGGCGATCTGCACACCCACACCGACCTCACCGACGGGCTCGCCCCGCTGGAGGAGATGGCCGAGGCGGCGGCCCGGCGCGGCTACGCCTACTACGCGATCACCGACCACGGACCCGACATGGCCATGCAGCGCATGACCGACGAGCGGATGCTGGCCCAGCGCGAGCGGGTGCGGGCGCTGGACGGCACGTACCCCACGAAGGGCCGGCGCGGTGGGCTGCGGCTGCTGCACGGCGCCGAGCTGAACATCGGGCCGGACGGGGAGGTGGACTGGCCCGCGGAGTTCCTCGCCGGGTTCGACCTCTGTGTGGCCTCGGTCCACTCGCACTTCAACCAGGGGCGCGACGCGCTGACCCGGCGGCTGGTGCGGGCCTGCGAGAACCCGTACGTCCACCTCATCGGCCACCCCACCACCCGCCTCATCGGCCGACGCCCCGGCATCGACGCCGACCTCGACGCGGTCTTCGCCGCCTGCGCCCGCACCGGCACCGCCCTGGAGATCAACGCCCACCCCGACCGTCTCGACCTGCGCGACGAGGACATCCTGCGGGCCAGGCGGCAGGGCGTGCGGTTCGCCGTGAACAGCGACGCCCACGCCGTCCTCCACCTCGCCAACATGCGCTACGGCATCGGCACCGCCCAGCGCGGCTGGCTCACCGCCGAGGAGGTGATCAACACATGGCCGGAGCGGCGACTGCGGAGTTTCCTGCGCAAGGCCGGGCCGTGACCTGGGGGCCGGGGCGTTGTCCACAGGCGGCACGAAAATCCGTACAGGGCGTTAGGTTGAGCGCGTGCGATTGAGAGTGGAGTTCACGACCGAGCCCTTCGACCTCGACGAGGCGCCCGCGCACGCGCTGGTCGCCCGCCAGGTCGTCGAGGCGGCGGAGCTGGACGCGGTGGACGTCGGCCCCTTCGGCAACACGGCGGAGGGGCGCGCCGACGCGGTGCTCACGACCGTGGACGCCCTGCTGCGCAAGACCCTGGAGGCCGGCGCCACCCGGATCTCGCTGCAGGTCAACGTCATCGGGGAGGGCGCCGAGTGACCGGCACCGGGGACGAGCCGTTCATCACGGCCGTGAAGCCGCTGGTCGACGCCATGGGCGGGGAGATGCTCCCCCCTGACGAGGCCGGACCCGACGACGTCGTGCTCTCCTGGGAGGGCGTGGACGCGGTCGCCGTCCGGCTGCCCCAGCTCGCGGACTCCCTCGACCACATTCTGGCCGCCATGGAGCGCAAGCAGGGCAAGCCACTGGCCGAGCTGGACCGCAAGGCCAAGCAGGAGGTCGTACGGATACTCGAGGCGCGCGGCGCCTTCTCCGTGCGGCACGGTGTGGAGACCGTGGCGGGCGCGCTCGGCGTCAGCCGGTTCACCGTCTACAACTACCTCAACCGCGAGAAGGACAGCTGAGCGCCTCCCGGGTTTGTTACCCGGAATTTTCAACAAAGTGTTGACGTAATGTCGCGTGGAGGCGTTAGCTGACTCCCGTGACTTCGACTTCCGCGTCCGTGGGCCTGGCCCGGTTCAATGCCCTGGAGGAGCACGCGGCCTACGCCGCCCTCCATGCGGCGTGTGCCTCCGTGACCTGGGTGAAGCGACTGCTGGCCGCCCGCCCCTACGCCACCGCCGACGACCTCTTCGCCGCCGGCGACGCCGCCATGGCCGAGCTGACCACCGCGGACCTGGAGGAGGCCATGGCCGGACATCCGCCGATCGGCCGCCCCAAGGAGGGCGACCCGACCTCCGCCCGGGAGCAGGCCGGCATGGCCGGCGCCGCCGACGACCTCAAGGCGGAGATGCTCGAACTGAACCTGGCCTACCAGGAGAGGTTCGGTCATGTCTTCCTCATCTGCGCCACCGGCCGGAGCGGCGAGCAGATGCGCGACGCGGTCAAGGAGCGGCTCGGGAACACCCCGGAGCGGGAGCGGGAGATCGTCCGCACCGAGCTGGGCAAGATCAACCGCCTCCGGCTGGCCCGGCTCGTCGAAGAAGACTGAGGTCCAAGAAGACCGACGTCGAAGAAGACTGAAGAGGACGCCTGAGTCATGAGTACGAGCACCACCGCCTCCGTGTCCACGCACATCCTGGACACCAGCATCGGCCGCCCCGCCGAGGGAGTCGCCGTCGAGCTCGAGGCCCGCAGCGGCCGGTCCGCCCATTTCGGGCACGGAGGGGCATGGCAGGCGCTGGGTGGCTCCGCGACCGACGCGGACGGGCGGTGCAAGGACCTGCCGGCCCTCCCGGAGGGCACCACACACGTACGGCTCCACTTCGCCGTGGAGCCGTATTTCGAGAAGAAGCAAGCCGATGCGCAGCAGGACGCCCCCGCGAATCGGGACAGCGGTACGGCCGTGTTCTTCCCGGAGGTGGCGATCACGTTCGCCGTCGTGCCGGGCGAGCACTACCACGTACCGCTGCTGCTCAACCCGTTCGGCTACTCCGTTTACCGAGGGAGCTAGCTAGATGACCGTCAATTCCCGCCCCGGCCGCCCTGTGATCCTGGGACAGAACCAGTACGGCAAGGCCGAGAACCGAGTAGTGAAGATCACGCGGGACGGCGCCACCCACCACATCAAGGACCTGAACGTCTCGGTCGCGCTCTCCGGCGACATGGACGAGGTCCACTACTCCGGTTCCAACGCCAACGTCCTGCCGACCGACACCACCAAGAACACGGTGTACGCGTTCGCCAAGGAGTACGGCATCGAGTCGGCCGAGCAGTTCGGCATCCACCTGGCGCGGCACTTCGTGACCTCGCAGGAGCCCATTCACCGGGCCCGCATCCGCATCGAGGAGTACGCCTGGGAGCGGATCGAGCACACGGGGAAGGGTGAGCACTCCTTCGTCCGCAAGGGCCAGGAGACCCGGCTAGCGCAGATCACGTACGACGGCTCCTCGTGGGAGGTCGTCTCCGGCCTGAAGGACCTCACCGTCCTGAACTCCACCGACTCCGAGTTCTGGGGCTACGTCAAGGACAAGTACACCACCCTGCCGGAGGCGTACGACCGCATCCTCGCCACCGAGGTCTCCGGCCGCTGGCGCTTCAACTGGACCGACGACGCGGCGCCGGCGCCCGACTGGGACGAGTCCTACGAGCAGGCCAGGAAGCACATGCTGCAGGCCTTCGCCGAGACGTACTCCCTCTCGCTCCAGCAGACCCTGTACGCCATGGGCACGCGGATCATCGACCACCGCGACGAGATCGACGAGGTGCGTTTCTCGCTCCCGAACAAGCACCACTTCCTGGTGGACCTGGAGCCGTTCGGCCTGAAGAACGCGACCGAGGACGGTGCCGTGTACTTCGCCGCCGACCGCCCCTACGGACTGATCGAGGCGACCGTCCTGCGGGACGGCTGCGAGGCGAAGATCCCGGCGGACCTCACCAATCTCTGAAGGACGAACCATGGCAGCAGTCCAGCGCACCGTCATCGAGAACTGTTCGATCGCGACCGTCGACGCCGACGACACCGAGTACGGACACGGGTACGTCGTCATCGCCGGCAACCGCATCGAGTCGCTCGGCGCGGGCAGGGCACCCGAGGGCCTGGAGAACGTCGTACGCCGTATCGACGCCTCCGGTCACCTGGTGACCCCCGGTCTGGTCAACACCCACCACCACTTCTACCAGTGGATCACCCGCGGTCTGGCCACGGACCACAACCTCTTCGACTGGCTGGTCGCCCTGTACCCGACCTGGGCGCGCATCGACGAGCCGATGGTGTACTCGGCCGCGCAGGGCTCCCTGGCCATGATGGCCCGCGGTGGCGTCACCACCGCCATGGACCACCACTACGTCTTTCCCAAGGGCTCCGGCGACCTGTCCGGCGCCATCATCCGCGCCGCCCAGGAGACGGGCGTCCGCTTCACCCTCGCCCGCGGTTCCATGGACCGCAGCGAGAAGGACGGCGGACTGCCCCCCGACTTCGCCGTCGAGACCCTCGAAGGCGCCCTCGCCGCCACCGAGGCCACCGTCGGGGAACACCACGACGCCTCCTTCGACGCGATGACCCAGGTGGCCGTGGCCCCCTGCTCGCCGTTCTCCGTCTCCACCGAACTCCTGCGCGAGGGAGCCGAGCTGGCCCGGCGCCTCGGGGTGCGCCTGCACACCCACGGCTCGGAGACCGTCGAGGAGGAGCAGTTCTGCAAGGAGCTGTTCGGCATGGGCCCGACCGACTACTTCGAGTCCACCGGCTGGCTCGGCGAGGACGTGTGGATGGCGCACTGCGTCCATATGAACGACTCCGACATCGCCGCCTTCGCCCGGACGAAGACGGGTGTCGCCCACTGCCCGTCCTCCAACGCCCGCCTCGCGGCCGGTATCGCCCGCGTCCCCGACATGCTCGCGGCCGGCGTCCCGGTCGGCCTCGGTGTCGACGGTACGGCCTCCAACGAGTCCGGCGAACTCCACACCGAACTGCGCAACGCGCTCCTCGTCAACCGCCTCGGCGCCCACCGCGAGGCCGCCCTCAACGCCCGTCAGGCGCTGCGCCTGGGCACCTACGGGGGCGCCCAGGTCCTCGGCCGCGCCGCCGAGATCGGCTCCCTGGAGCCGGGCAAGCTCGCCGACCTGGTGCTGTGGAAGCTGGACACCCTCGCCCACGCCTCCATCGCCGACCCGGTGACCGCGCTGGTCTTCGGCGCGGCGGCCCCGGTCACCGCCTCGTTCGTGAATGGCCGTCAGATCGTCGAGGGGGGCCGCCTGACGACCGTCGACGAGGACGCGATCGCCCGCTCCACGCGCGCGCAGGCGCAGCGCCTGGCGCGCATCGCCGCCCAGGGCTGAGCTGCCGTACCCCCTGGTGGGTACGTGCGCCGGAAGCCGGAGATCTCCGGTCGAGGGGGACGGCCCTCGGCCGGTGGTCATGGACCCGAACCGGGTCCATGGCGGCCGTCCCCGGGGCGTGTGTGCGCACGCGCCCCGGAGACGGCCACGGTGCCCCCGGCGATGGGGCAGTCTGTCCCCCATGAACGAGTCCGGCCGGGTCGAGGCCTTCAGCGACGGTGTGTTCGCCATCGCCATCACCCTGCTCATCCTGGAGATCAAGGTCCCCGAGGTGGGCGAACACGGTGGCCTGTGGCAGGCGTTGGGCGCCCAGTGGCCCTCGTACGCGGCGTATGTGGTGAGCTTCCTGGTCATCGGCATCATGTGGATCAACCACCACCAGCTGTTCAGTTACGTGGCCCGCGTCGACCGGCCCCTGATGTTCCTGAACCTGCTGGTCCTGATGGTGGTCGCCGCGGTGCCGTGGCCGACGGCGGTCCTCGCGGAGTACCTGCGCGAGGACGCGGCCTCGCATGTGGCGGCGGCCGTCTACAGCCTGGTCATGGTCCTGATGGCGCTCACCTTCCAGGCCCTGTGGTGGCACCTCACCCGGACCGGACACCTCTTCGACGAACGGGTCGACATCCCGGCGGCGCGCGCGACCCGCGCCCGCTTCGCGCTGGGCACCCTGGGCTACCCGGTGACGGTCGGCCTCGCCTTCGTCTCCGCCCCCCTCACCCTCGCCGCCCACGGACTGCTCGCCCTCTACTACGGCTTCAACCAGGTACCGGTCCCCACCCGCCAGGACCCGGCCGTTTCATGACGCCGGCCTCGACTCGCAGTTGAGCGCCACGGCCGGGTTCAACCCCGGCGGATCGCCTGGCAGGGCGTCGCCAGTGGCAGACGGCCCGCGACGTACGAGCGGGGCGGCACGCCCATCAGGGTGCGGAAGTCGGTCGTCAGATGGGACTGGTCGTAGTAGCCGGTGGCGGCGGCCAGTTCGGCCCAGGGGCGGGTCATGGCATGGTCGAGTACCGTGCGCACGCGGTCGATCCGGGCGTAGTGCTTGGGGGAGAGGCCGACACCCTCGGCGAACAGCTTGCGCAACTGCCGCTCGCTCACGGCGAGTTCACGGGCCACCTCACCCACCTGCGCGGGGACGCGGCCGGCCCGGACCGACAGGGCGGCCACACCGGCCCGCACCAGCTCGGTGCGCGCGGGGTCCGTGGCGGCCGCGAGCCGCTCGGGGAGCACCTCCGCGAGCCGGTCCAGGGCCTCCTCCGGCTCCGATGGGCCCAGGGCCGCGGCGAGTCGGCGTACGAACGGGTCCGGAAGGTCCTCCAGCCGCACCGCGCGCCCGACGAGGTCGACGGCCGGGACGCCGAGAAGGGGGCGGACGGTGCCGGGCGCGAGCCGCAGCTCCAGACAGGACGCACGCCGCTTGCCCCGGTGGTAGGAGGCGCGGGCGCGCGGACCGACGACCAGGGCGCCGCGCATGCCGTGTTCGCCGGTGCGGACGACCACCTTGGTGGCGGTCTCCGGGAGATGGACGAAGGGCTGCGTCGGCACGTCGCCGACCCACACGGACCCGATGCCCGCGATCCACGGGCGCAGCACCTCGGGCGTGGGCAGGACCTCTCGGGACACGATGTTCGTCACCTCTCCACCGTAAGCGCGCCGCACGGGCGCGGGAGGGCCGAAGCCGTGCCGGAATTTCCAAGAGTTGCGGGCCACCTGCGGCCCATCGTGGTGGACATGATCCTTGTGACGGGTGCCACCGGCACCATCGGCAGTGACGTCGTACGACAGCTCGTGGCGCGCGGGGAGAAGGTCCGAGCCCTCACCCGGGACCCGGCTGCGGCACGGGTGCCGTCCGCGGTGGAGACGGCGCCGGGCCACCCCCGCGACCGGGCCTCGGTGGAGACGGCGATGGCGGGCGCGGAAGCGGCTTTCCTGGTGGGGGTGTTCGGGCCGGACGACGCCGAGCACGACCGGGGGCTGGTGGCGGCGGCACGGGCCGCGGGCGTACGGCGCATCGTGAAGCTCTCCGCGATCGGCACCGGCGACCCCGACCTGGGCGTGTTCGCCACCTGGCACATGCCCGGCGAGGAGGCGGCGCGGGACAGCGGCCTGGAGTGGACGGTCCTGCGCCCCTCCTCCTTCGCCTCCAACACGCTGAGCTGGGCCGCGGCGGTCCGTGAGGGCACGCCCGCGCCGAACATGATGGGCGACGGCCGACAGGGTGTCGTGGACCCACGGGACGTCGCCGAGATCGCCGTCACCGCACTGCTGGACCCCGGGCACGCCGGACGCACGTACACGCTGACCGGCCCCGAGACCCTCAGCGCCCACGAACAGGCCGCCGTCCTCGGCGAGGTGCTCGGCCGCCCGGTGCCGCTGCACGACCTCTCCGCGGAGGAGCGCCGCGCGCAACTCCTCGCGTCCGGCCTGGGCGAGACCTACGCGGACAGCATCATGGCCGCCGCCCGCTTCATCCAGGAGGGCGGCAACGACATCGTCACCGAGGACGTACGGCAGGTCCTGGACCGACCGGCACGGACCTACCGGGAGTGGGCGCAGGACCACCGAGGGGCGTTCGCCTGACACAAGGACGGACGTACGGAACGGGAGGGGGCCGGCCGCTGTGCAGCCCGGGGCGGCAGCCCGGGGCCTCCTCGCCGCGCGCCCGGCCCGGCTCAGAGACCGAACAGCTCCGGGTCGTTCGTCAACGCGCGGAAGTAGCTGCGCGGGTCGGACACCAGTCTGCGCTCCTGGAGGTCCAGGAGTCCGCCGACCGACCGCACCTCCGCGGAGAGCGTGCCGTCGGCCTTGGCTATCGTCTGCGCCATCCGGAACGTCTTGCCGTCACCCCACTCGAAGGCACAGCTCACGGCCACCTCGTCGCCCGCGCGCAGCTCCCGCGCATAGCGGATCGTCGTCTCCAGGACCACCGGTCCGACCCCCTTGGCGAGCAGCTCGGAGGGGCCCACCCCGGCGGCCTGGAGTATGGACCAGCGGGCGTGTTCCGCGTACTGCAGATAGACACTCTGGTTCAGATGGCCCAGGGCGTCGGTCTCGTATCCGCGGACGGTCACCGGGACGGAATACGGCTCGCTCACTGCGTTCCCTTCTCGTACTGGACTCTCGTGCCGGATGCGACGATCCCCCGATCTTGGCATGCTCATCACGCCCGACGCGGCGATGCCAGTAGATACCGCCTTCCTGTGCGCGGCTCCGCGTACTCGCCGACCTGCCAGCCCGCCCGCTCCAAGGTCACCGCACAGGCCCGCCTGGCCTCGGCCGAGGGTTCGTACACGGCGACCGCGTCCGGCTGCGGGGTGTCCCGCACCCGATAGCCGCCGGCCTCGGGATCCACCCCCGCCGGCCGATGCTCCGCCGCCTCCAGCGCCAGCGCCGCCGCCTGCGCCAGATGGGTCCGCTCCCATCCGCACGGCCGGTCCGTGGCCCCGTCCGGATTGGTCATCCGGCGCAGCTCCAGCAGCCCCTGCCAGGCACTGCGCACCTCCCGCACCCGGGCGGCCCCGCCCACGGCCACCGCCTCCTCGCCACCGATCCGCGCGGCGAACACCCCGCCCCGCCCGCCACCGTCCCCGGCGGTGGGCGCGACCGAGCCGGCGAACCCGGCCGGAGCCCCCGCTCCCTCGGTCCCCTCCGGCCGCCGTGCTCCCGATCCCTCCCGTATCCGATGCCCCGCCGGTGTCAGGAAGTGGTCGTGCGGCGGACGCGGATGCCGGAAGGCGAACCCCCACTTCACCAGCGCCGCCAGCTGCGTCTCGGTACCCCGCAGACGCCCGGTGACGGGATCGGCGGCATCGATGACCCGCCGCTGGGCGGCGGTCGGCGGTCGTGTCACGGCGTACTCCTCCCCGGCCTCGGGCCCTGCTCCCACCTGCTTCGAAGGCTACGGCGAGGGTCTGACAACCGAACGGGACCAGGCCTCCCGGACTCCCGGAACGGGGGACTGGGCCTCCCGGGGTCCCTGGGGCGTGTTGCGAAAGTCCCACCTGCCGGGCGACGCCTGGCACGCACTCTCGCCGCGCTCGAACAACCTCGCGCGGGGGCCCCATGACGCCGCCCGGCCCGCCCTGCGGGCGGACGACGGGACTTTCGCAACACGCCCTAGACGGCCGGCCGCACGTTCCACCCGGCGATCACGGGTCGCCCGTGCTCCGTGCCCAACCGGCACAGCGTTCCCGTCGCCAGCTGGAACAGTGCTCCGCCCGACGCCGGCAGGCCGAGCCGCCGTGCCGTCAGGACCCGTAGGAAATGACCGTGTGCCACGAGGACCACGGCGCCCTCGGTGTTGGCGAGGGCTGCGTCCACCTTGGCGAGCATCCGGTCCGCACGCTCCCCGACCTGCCCGGGGGTCTCCCCGGGGTGTTCCGGCGGTCCGGGCGCCACCCCGTCCGTGAAGAGGAACCAGCCCGGCCGCTCGCGCTGGATCTCCACGGTCGTGACGCCCTCGTAGCCGCCGTAGTCCCATTCCCGCAGGTCCACGTCGATCCGGACGTCGCGCAGGCCGATCAGCTCGGCCGTCTCCCGCGCCCGCTGCCGGGGACTGCAGAACGCGGCGCCGATCCGATGCGACCGGATCAACGGCACCAGCCCCCGCGCCTCCTCCCGCCCGCGCTCGGTCAGCGGAACGTCCGTCCACCCGGTGTGCCGCCCGGACCGCGACCACTCGGTCTCACCGTGCCGGACGAGAAAGACGTCACCCATGCGACCAGGCTAGGAGTCCGGCGCCGCGGACGCCCGGTGAGCTACTGCCGGTAACCGCTGAGGAAGCGTCCGATCCGCCCGATCGCCGCCTCCAGGTCGTCCGCGTGCGGGAGGGTGAGGATGCGGAAGTGGTCGGGGGTGGGCCAGTTGAAGCCGGTGCCCTGGACCACCTGGATCTTCTCGCGCAGAAGCAGGTCCAGGACGAACTTCTCGTCGTCGTGGATCCTGTGGACCTTGGGGTCGAGGCGCGGGAACGCGTAGAGCGAGCCCTGGGGCTTCACACACGACACGCCGGGGATGTCGTTGAGCTTCTCCCAGGCCACGGTGCGCTGCTCGTACAGGCGTCCGCCCGGGGCGGTGAGGTCGTTGATGGACTGGCGGCCGCCGAGCGCCGCCTGGATGGCGTACTGGGCGGGCGCGTTGGCGCACAGGCGCATGGAGGCCAGCATGGTCAGGCCCTCCAGGTAGTTCCGCGCGTGCTGCTTGGGGCCGGTGACCACCAGCCAGCCCGAGCGGAAACCCGCCACCCGGTATGTCTTCGACAGACCGCAGAAGGTGAGGACCACCAGGTCGGGGGCGAGCGCGGCGACGGAGTGGTGCACGGCGCCGTCGTAGAGGATCTGGTCGTAGATCTCGTCGGCGAAGACCATCAGGCCGTGCCGGCGGGCAAGGTCGAGGATGCCCTCGATGATCTCCTTCGGATAGACCGCGCCGGTGGGGTTGTTGGGGTTGATGATCACGACGGCCTTGGTGCGGTCGGTGATCTTCGACTCCATGTCGGCGAGGTCCGGGTACCAGTCCGACTGCTCGTCGCAGAGGTAGTGGACCGCCTTGCCCCCGGCGAGGGTCGTCACCGCCGTCCACAGCGGGAAGTCCGGGGCCGGGATCAGGATCTCGTCGCCGTCCTCCACCAGCGCCTGTACGGCCATCGAGATCAGCTCGGAGATGCCGTTGCCGAGGTAGACGTCGTCGACGCCGACCTCCAGGCCGAGGGTCTGGTAGCGCTGGGCGACCGCGCGACGGGCGGAGAGGATGCCGCGGGAGTCCGTGTAGCCGTGGGCCTGCGGGAGCATCCGGATCATGTCCTGGAGGATCTCCTCGGGCGCCTCGAAGCCGAAGAGGGCGGGGTTGCCGGTGTTCAGGCGCAGCACGCTGTGGCCGGCCTCCTCCAGCGCGTTGGCGTGCTCGATCACCGGGCCGCGGATCTCGTAGCAGACCTCGCTGAGCTTGTTCGACTGCCGGAACTCCATGCTCGCTCGCCCCTCCGGTTTCGTGTGTTGCTTGGTTTTACCAAGTTCGAGCTTGGAAAGTCCAACAACATGTCTAGACTGCGTCGCATGTCACGACGCCGAAGCTACGACCAGTACTGTTCCGCAGCCCGCGCCCTCGACCTCGTCGGCGACCGCTGGACCCTGCTGATCGTCCGCGAGCTGCTGGCCGGCCCCCGCCGCTACACCGACCTGCACGCGGATCTGCCGGGCGTGAGCACCGACGTACTCGCCTCGCGGCTGAAGGACATGGAGCGGGACGGGCTCAGCAGCCGGCGTCGGCTGCCGCCCCCGGGCGCCGCGTACGTCTACGAACTGACCTCCCGCGGAAGGGAGTTGCTGCCCGTACTGCAGGCGCTGAGCATCTGGGGGCAGGGCGAGCTGGACGAGCGGCGCCCGACCGACGCCCTGCGCGCCCACTGGTTCGCGCTGCCCCTGCTGCGCTCGCTGGAGGCCCTCGCGGGCGAGGGCATCGTCGAAGTCCGCCTGGAGGAGGGCGACTTCCACCTCCACGTCGGCGCCGAGGACGGACCGGTCTACGGCGACGGACCCGCTGCCGGCGACCCCGACGCACGCCTCGTGATGGACGCCGGCACTTGTACGGCCCTGTGCCGCGGGGAGTTGGGCATGCCCGACGCCGTGCGCGAGGGACGGGTCACGGTGACCGGCGACGGCACGCTCGCCAAGGCCCTGCGGGAGGCATGAGAAAGGCCCGCCGCGCTCCGGGCGCGGCGGGCCTCGTGCCGGAGGGTCAGGCGCCCGGCGGCACCCGTGAAGGACGGCCCGATCCACGCGTCAGCGCGTACCCGCCGATCCCCGCGAGCGCGGCCAGCACCGCGCCCACCCCGGTCCACACCCAGCGGTCCGACCACCAGCCGGAGTCCCAGCCGCCGTCGGGCTCGATGCTCGACAGCACCGCGGCCTTCGACGCATCACCGTCGTCGGTCGCGGACCCGGCCCCGGAGCCGGAGCGCGCCGCGATCCCCGGCACCAGCGGCTTCGCCAGGGAACCGTCCACGGCCGCCGAGCCGCCGATGTCCTTGGAGTCCACCCGGACCGAGGCGTGCACCGGCTGGCCGAGGTCGGCCGTGGTCAGGCTCAACGCCGTCAGCCGGATGTAGTAGGTGCCCGGCAGGGGGTCATTGGCCCACGGCTCGGACCAGGAGCGCACCGTGCGCAGCACACACGCCAACTCGAGCGAGGAGACGCCCTGTCCGGCCGTGCGGGTCTGTGCGCCGTACTGGCAGGACTGGCGGCGGCGCAGACCGTCGTAGACGTCGACCTGCCAGGACTGGGCCGCGTGCGCGGACGGCAGCTTCACCGTCGCCCTCACGGTGGGCCGTTGGCCCGCGTCCGCCGCGAACGACCAGTACAGGTAGTCGCCGGTGGACGCGCTCGCGGTGGCGTCCTGGCCCTGTTCGATCTCGGCCGCCGTACGGAAGGACGTGCCCGCCGTGGCCGGTGCCGAGCCGGTGTCCGAGGAAGCCGACGGCGACGGCGAGGAGTCGGCGGCCGCCGGGGCCACCGCCAGGCCCAGCATGAGCGCTGCCGCACCCAACACCCGGGTGATCCACATCAGTTGGTCCTCCAGACCGCGACCCGCCAGCGCGACAGCCAGCCCCAGATCAGACCGGCCAGGAACCCGACCAGCACCAGCACACCGAGCAGCCACCAGCCGCGGCCCAGGCCGAAGGAGGCCACGTCGCTCGCCTTCGACGGGGAGTCGACGACATCCACCGTCAGCTCGACCGGCATACCCGGCGTGGTCTTCACCCCGGCCGCGGCCGAGAAGGAGTTGGTGACCTGGAGGCACACGGTCTCGGCCGTCGCGTCGTCCTCGTCGCTCTCCGGCTTCGGGTAACGCAGGCCCGTGGAGATCACGTCCGTACGGCCGTCGCCCGCCGCCTCGCCACGCACGATCTCCCGGCCGTGCAGCGTCACCGCCCGCAGCAGCACGCCGTAGGACGGGTTCACGGCCCGGTCCGCCGCCACGCTCACCGAAGTACGCAGCTCCTGGCCGGGGTTGAGGTCCACCTTGTACCAGCGCTGCTGCCCGAACTCCTCGCGGTCCGTGTACAGACCCGACTTCAGGGCCGGCGCGTCCGTGCACTGCGCCGCGCCCTCCGTCGCCACCGGCGTCACCACCGGGTCGGCCGCCCGGTCCACCAACTGGTTGACCTTGTCGGTGAGTTCGTCGGTGTGCTCGACCGAGGTGTACGTGCCGCCGGTCGCCTCGGCGATACAGCTGAGCTGCTTGTTCAGCTTGGTGCTGGGGACCAGCCCGAGGGTGTCGATGGTCATCCCGATGCCCTTGGCGGCGATCTCGCGGGCCACCTCGCACGGGTCGAGCGGGGCGCAGGTGTCCTCGCCGTCGGTGATCAGCACGATCCGCTTGGAGCCGTCGCCGTCGGCGAGATCGTCGGCCGCCTTCAGCAGCGCGGGGCCGATCGGTGTCCAGCCGGTCGGCGAGAGGGTCGCCACCGCCGTCTTGGCCTCGGCGCGGTCCAGCGTGCTGACCGGGTAGAGCTGCGCGGTGTCCTTGCAGCCCGTCCGCCGGTCGTCGCCCGGGTAGTTCGCGCCGAGCGTGCGGATGCCCAGCTGGACGTCCTCGGGCGTCGCGTCCAGCACCTCGTTGAAGGCCTGCTTCGCCGCCGCCATCCGGGTGTCGCCGTCGATGTCCCGGGTCCGCATGGAGCCGCTGACGTCGAGCACCAGGTCGACCTTGGGACTCGCCCCGCTCGTGGGTTCGCCGGCGGCCGCCGCGGCCGGGAAGGCGAGCCCGGCCGCCAGGGTGGCGAGCAGGGCGCACACCCCTGCCGCCAGCCGTTGTGTTCTGATCATCGGCGGATCTTATTGATCAGGCGGGCTGTGATCCAAAACGAGGGGGGTGGTATGTGACATAGCACTGGGCGGCGTGGCGGGTGGGGGATGGTATGTGACATAGCACTGATCAGCGCAACAGGTCGGCTGTGGTATGTGACATAGCACTGATCAGCCCAGCGGATGCGGCAACCGCGTCCACTGGTCCCCCGGCGTCCCCGGCGACAGCCGCATCAACGTCAACGCCTTCGCCGGCAGCGGCTGTTCGAGCAGTGCCACCAGGTCGGGGGTGCGCGGCAGATCTCGTACGGCCGTCTCCAGCGCGGCCCCCAGCGCCTGCGCCGAACCCGCCGTGCCGGCCAAAGCGCCCGCCACCAGGGAGCCGAACAGCTTGCGGCGCAGGGTGGTTTCGTCGTCCGTGACGATCCGTCCGGTCAGCCCGGGGACCGGCACACCGTGCCGGGCGAGCCTCGCGGGGCTGACCCGGATGTCGGCGAGGTCGCGGTAGACCAGCCGCAGCGGGGCACCCGTCCGGTCCAGGACGACCAGCAGGTTCTGACCGTGCGCCTCCAGGGCCACCCCCAGCTCCAGCAGGCGCAGGCCGACGGTGAGGGCGAGGCGGGTGAACTCGGCGAGCCAGGACGGGGACCGGGGCAGTGCGGTGGTGGCCAGCGCCGCCACCGGCAGCACCCGCTCGCCCCGGTCCGTCGCCGCGTACGTCTGCGGGGACTCCCGTAGCACGGCCGCGAGATCGGGGGAGTCGGCGCCGGCCGCGCCGAGTGTGCGGGTGACGTGCAGCAGGCCCTCCGAGCGTGCCGCCAGCGTCTGCCCGAAGGACGACAGGGTCGCCGAGGCGCCGACCGAGTAGACCGAGATGTCCCGTACCGACGAGGTCAGCCGGGCGCTCAGCGCGGTCTTGACGTGCGGTCCGCCCGGGACGGCCAGGGTGCGCAGGGACATCAGCGGACGGGCCGGGAACCCGTTCTCGCAGCTCCGCTTGAGCACATGCGCCGCCTGCCAGGGATGCACCGGCAGCAACAGCCGCTCCCCGTCCCGCAGTTCGTCCGGCCACACCCCCGTCACCAGACACTCCGCCGCCCGCACGGGCACCGTCCCCAGCTCCACCACCGGGCGGTGCTCGGGCCCGTACGCGAGCTGCTCGGCGACGGAGAACCCGGGCCGGGAACGGCAGCCCGGGTGATACGGATGCCCGTCCACCACCCGCTGCTCCCACTCCCAGTCCGTCTCGGGCCACTCCTTCGGGCGATCCGGCTGCCCGGCCCGCGAGAGGGCCGTGGAGGCCACGCTGTGGGCCAGTTCGGCCGCGAAGTCGATGCCGTGCGGCACCGCGAGGTCCGTCATCAGCCGCGCCGGATGGTCGTACGCCACCTCCTCCAGCCGTACCTCGGTGACATACGCGGCGGTCGCGTACGGGTCCGCGGCCGGGCCGTGCAGCCGGCGGCCGTCCCCGAGCCGGACGACGAGTCCCTCCCGGCCGGGCTCCCGGCCCGTGATCCACGGCAGCGGTTCGTGCGCGAGCGCCCGCCACAGCCTGGTCAGCACGGCCGCCCGCGCACCCGGCAGTTCGGCCGCGTACCGTGACAGAAGGCCGGGGCGTACGGCGGCCAGCTCGTCGGCGACCTCGGCCTCGGCGGGGTGGGGACGGTGCACGGGCGGGCTCCTCGGCTGCGAGTAGGGCGTCACGGGCGGGGGGTGACGGCATACATACTGATCGTCTCCGCCCGAACGCACCCCAGGGAACGAGTGGATCGCGTGGAACTCATCCCCCCGCCGGAAGGCGACGACGCCGTACGCGCCGACGCGTACGCGGCCGCGCCGCTGCTGAACTGCCTGTTGCGCGAGGTCGCGGAGCCCGTCGCACCGGGTGTCCACCGGCTGCCCGGCGTCGACCGGCTGATCAGGGTGCGCGGCGGACGCCGGCCCGCCGGGCCCGAGGTGCGGGCGCACGGTCGCTGGCGGCACCTCGGCCACACCGAGCTGGTCAAGCTCGTCTCCGAGGAGCTCCGCCGCCACACGGGCCTCTCCAACCACGAGCTGCCCGCGGAGATGATCGACAGCCGTGACGCCGTGGCCGCGATCCTCGCCGCCCGCGCCCGGTCGGCGGTGCCCGAGGACCCGTACCGGCGTTCCGAGCAGTCCCTGATCACCGGCCACCCCTACCATCCCGCCCCGAAGGCCCGCGGCGGCGGACCGGTCGGCGCCTGGCTGCCGTACGCCCCGGAGGCGCACGCCTCCTTTCCGCCGGCGCTGCTCGGAGTCCGGGAGGACACGCTGGTCGAGGAGGGGGACACCTCGGCGCTGGACGCGCTGGGGCAGGCCCCGCCCGGCTATCGGCTGCTGCCCGCGCACCCCTGGCAGCTGGACCTGGTGGACCTCGCCGAGCCCTTCGCGGACGGGCGGCTGATCCGCCTGGGCACGGCCGGCTCGGACGCCTGGCCGACGGCCGCGATCCGCACGCTGTACGCGCCGGAGCGGGACCTGTTCCTGAAGTTCAGCCTGGATGTGCGCATCACCAACGACATCCGGCGGCTGTGGCGCCACGACCTGCTGAGACTGCGCCGGACGGACGAGGCCGTCGCGCGGGCCTTCGTGCCGGGTCCGGCGGTCTGGCTGAGCGACCGCGGCTACCGCACCGCCGACTTCGCCTTCGAGGAACTCGCCGTCCTCGTCCGCGACGGACTGCACGGCCGTCTGCTGCCCGGCGCGACCCCGCTGCTGGCCGCGGGCCTGGTGGAGGGCTTCGACGGCAATCCCCTCGACGCCACCGGCGACCCGGCGGCGTGGTGGGAGGCGTACCTCGGGGTGGTCGTACCGCCGGCCCTTGCCGCCTTCGCGGACCACGGCGTCGTACTCGAGGCGCATCTGCAGAACACGCTGGTCGCGGTGGACGGCGGGGGGCTGCCCGTACAGGCGCTTTTCCGGGACGCGGAGGGGGTGAAGCTGCTGCCGGAGGTGTCACGGGCGGCGGGCTGGGAGCGGCTGGTGTACTGCCTGGTCGTCAACCACCTCACCGAGGTCGCGGGAGCCCTCGCCGAACGCCACACCGGCTTCGACCCCTGGCCCGCCGCGCGCCGCGCGTTCGCCCGCCACGACCTGCCGGAGATCGCCGGCCTCCTCACCTCGCCCACCCTGCCCGGCAAGACCAACCTGCTCCTGCGCTGGACGGGCGCGGACGGCGCGGACGCCCGCTATCTGCCGCTGCCGAACCCGCTGGCCGGCTGACCGGCCGGCGGGCGCCCGGCGGTCAGTGCTGGGTCATGGTGGCCCAGATCGGGTTTCCCCCGTCGTAGATCACCATGTTGCCGTCGCCCTGGAGCCTGAGGACGGCGCCTGCGTGGCCGGGGGTCTGGCTGGCCCAGACGGGGCGGTTGTCGGAGGTGTAGACGACGAGGTTGCCGTCCGCCTGGAAGACCGCGTGGTAGTTCGAGCCGAAGGTCATGGTGGCCCAGCGGGCCTTGTCGTGCTCGTCGTAGACCACGAGGTTCCCGTCGGTCTGCATCCGCAGCCGGGTCTTCTTCGCGTTCAGGGACTGACCCGCGTTCAGGACCCGGGTCGCCTGCACGTAGATGTCCGACGGCAGGGCGGGCTGGGCGGCCGGCTTCGACGTGGCCTTGGACTTGGAGGTCTGTTTCGGCTTCGCCGCGGGCTTCCTCGCCGCCGCGGCCGTCGTCGGCCCGCTCGCCGGGTGCGTGGCGGGCGAGGCCGGGGGAGCGGCCCGGTGGGGGGTGGTCTTCGGCTTGGCCGACGGGCCGGGCGCGGACGGCGTGGAGGAGGCGTAGGCGGCCCCGCCGTCCTGGCTCGCGTCGCCGCCGAGGACGGTGCCCGTCTGGCCGGCCACCACCTCGTCGTGCTTCTGCGGCGTCCGGTCACGGGTCATCAGCAGCCCCGGTACGGCGATCAGCAGCGCGCCGAGCACCGCCGCACCCGCCAGCAGCGGGCGCCCGGGACGGCCCACGGAGGCGGCCGCACGGGCTTCGGGGCCGGGTCCGTCGCCCTCGGCGACGCTCGCGGCCGACGCGGCGCCGGCCTCGACCCCACGGCTCTCCGAGCGCGCCGATGGGCCGGCGACGGCCGGATCGGGGACGGCCGGGCCCGGGGCGGCCGGATCGGCGGAGGCAGGAGCGGGATAGGCCGAGGCGGTCGCATCAGGCGCGGCCGCGACCTGGGTGGCAGGCGCGGCTGCGGCTGCGGTTCCGGCTGGGCCGGTGGCAGAGGCAGAGGCTGGGGCGGCGGCAACGGTGGGTGCCTGCGGCGCGGGGCGCCCTGCGAGGGCCTCCGCCACGGCCTCGGCCACCGATGGCTCGGCGGTAGCCGGCTCCTCCTCGGCGACGGACTCCGCCGAAAGGACCCCGGGAGACGGATACTTCGAAGCCGTTGCCCCGGGCCCGGACCCCTTGCCCGCCGGCTCCGCCTCCGCCTCCGCCCGACCCGGGACCGACGAACCGGCCGCCTTCTCGGCACCCGCCGCGCCCGCCGGCACCGGCCCGCTGATGCCGCCCGGGCCTGCCGCACCGCCCGGGCCTGTCGGTGTCGTCACGCCTGCCGGTGTTGGCTCGCTGGTGTTGCCGTGGCCCGTCGTGCCCGGGTCGCCTGTGGGGGGCCGCTCGCGGGTGCCGGCCGCGTTCGCGGGCGCCGCTGCGGAGGGCGCCGGGCCTGTCGCGCCTGTCGGGGTCCGTTCGCCGGTGCTGCCGCGGCCCGGCGTGTGTGGCTCGCCTGCCGGGGTTCGCTCGCCGGTGCTGGTCGTGTTCGTGGGCGCCGCCGCGGAGGCTGCTGTCGAGGTCGGTGCCGTCGGGGGCGGGGTTGTCGGTTCCGCCGTCGTTTCCCCGTCAGGGGGCGCCGCCCCCGGGGTCTGTGCCGCCGTGGCCCTCGTGCCCGGTCCGCTCCGGTCCGTCATTCGCCCTGTCCGCCTCATCCGCCCAGCAGTTCCTCGTACACCCGTGTGGGCAATCCTATTCACGCGGATGTACCAACCACGGTTCCTTTCACGGGCGTTAACAATCGTGACCCACAAGGCCCCTCGCTGATACGGCAGTTGCGGGACGGACCATAATTCGCCGTGTGGCCCGACGGCATGATGGGGTTGGCCGCAGCCTACGGGTGCCGACATGAGGAGGTCAGCTGAGTGCGCCAGGTACTGACGGTCTGTCCGGAGGGCACCGGGGACGCCCGGACGATCGGCGAGGCTCTGGCGAGGGCGCGCGCGGGAGCGGTGCTGAGTGTGCGCCCGGGGACGTACGAGGAGAACCTCGTCGTCACCACCCGGGTGACCGTCGTCGCCGAACAGGCGCGTGGCACCGTCCGGTTGGCACCCCGCAAGGGGACCGTGATCTCGCTGCGCGTGGACGCCGTGATGCTGACCGACCTGGTGGTGCAGGGGCTGGACGAGGAACTGCCGGCCGTGGACGCCTCGCACGGCCAGGTCGCGATGCAGGGCTGCGACCTGTCCGGCACCGCGTGGACGGCGGTGCTGGCCCGCAACTCCGGCTCCCTGGCGATGCGTGAGTGCCGGGTATCCAACCGCACCGGCGCGGGCGTCGTGGTGACCTCGCCCACGGAGAGCTCGTTGGAGTCCTGCACCCTCGAACACCTCGGCACCAGCGGCGTGGTGATCGGTGAGCGCGGCCGGGCCACGCTGCGCGGCTGCACGGTGCGGGACGCGCGCGGCAACGGCCTGCTCGCCAACGGGGACGCCCAGGGCTCGGTGGAGGACTGCGATCTGTCGTCCACCGACAAGCCGTCGCTGGCGCTGGAGGAGCGCAGCGCGGTGCGGGTGCTGCGGACCGTGGTCCGTGACACCTCGATCGGTGTGCATGTGACCAGCGCCGCCCGCTGTGAGCTGGAGGAGGTGCGGGTCACCGGCACCAGCGGCCCCGGCATCATCGTCTCGCACGGCGCCGACCCGGTGCTGCGCCGCTGCCGCACCGCCCGCACCACGGGCAACGGCCTGCTGGTGACGGACCGTTCGCGCGGCACCTACGAGGACTGCTGGCTGACCGGTGCGCAGGCACCGGCGCTGCGGGTGGCGGGGTCCTCCTCGCCGACGCTGACCTCGCTGACCGTCCGGGACGGCGACGGCGACGGCGTGCTGCTGGAGGAGGACTCGGCGGCCGAGCTGGAGCGGGTGGAGATCGTCGACGTCAAGGGCGCCGGGGTGGTGATCCGGGGCGGCGCCAACCCGCTGCTGCGGCGCGCCCGGATCACCGGTGCCGGCGGCGCGGGTGTCTCGGTCCGCGACGCCGGCCGCGGCCGGGTGGAGGACTGCACGGTGGAGACACCGGGCGGCGCGGGCGCCGACGTCGGCACGGGCGGCAACGTCTACCTGGCCGGCTTCCGGGTGAACAACCCGGGCGGAGGCGGCGTCGAGATCGGCGGTGAGGGCACGGCGGCGATCCGCGACGGCGAACTGGTCTCGGCCGGTGGCTGCGGTGTACTCGTGGACACCGGCGGCGAGTTGACGGCGAACCGGGTGCGGGCCGCGGCCGCCGCCGAGCACGGTTTCCTGGTCCGGGACGGCGGACGGGCCTCCCTGAACGGCTGCGAGGCGGCGGGCAACGACCGCGACGGCATCCGGGTCGAGTCCGAGGCCCCGGTGTCCGTGGTGGGCTGCACGGTGCGGGACAACCGCGGCGGCGGCCTGGTGCAGGCCAGGGCGGGCGGGCGGCTCGCGGTGGAGAACCTCACCAGCACCGGCAACGAGTCCCGTGACGCCTGGGGTTTCGGCGAGGCCGAGGGCACCGATCCGGCCGGTACCGTGCCCGAGTCCGAGGGCCCCGGACGGCCGGACGGGCCGATGGCCGCGCTGGAGAGCCTGATCGGCCTGGAGAACGTCAAGGAACAGGTCCGCACCCTGGTCAACCTCACCCAGCTGGCCCGGCGCCGCGCCCAACTCGGCATGTCCGCACCGCCGATGAGCCGGCACCTGGTCTTCGCCGGGCCGCCCGGCACCGGCAAGACCACCGTGGCCCGCCTCTACGGCACGATCCTGGCCGAACTGGGCGCCCTGCGCTCCGGCCACCTCGTCGAGGTCTCCCGCGCCGACCTGGTCGCCCAGGTCATCGGCGGTACGGCGATCAAGACCACGGAGGCCTTCGAACGGGCCCTGGGCGGCGTGCTGTTCGTCGACGAGGCGTACACCCTCACCTCCGACTCCCGTGGTTCCGGGGCCGACTTCGGGCGGGAGGCCGTCGACACGCTGCTGAAGCTGATGGAGGACCACCGCGACGACGTGGTGGTCGTGGTGGCGGGCTACTCCGACGAGATGCGCGGCTTCCTAGGCTCCAACCCCGGTCTGGCGTCCCGTTTCTCACGGACCGTCGAGTTCGAGAACTACTCGGTGCCGGAACTGGTGGAGATCATGGAGAGCATGTGCGTACGCCACCAGTACGTGCTCGACGAGGAGACGCGCCGGGCCCTCGCGGTGCACTTCGAACGCATACCGAAGGACGCCGGGTTCGGCAACGGCCGTGCCGCGCGGCAGGTGTTCGAGACCATGGTGGACCGGCAGGCGGTGCGGCTGGCCGCGCTGAGCGAGGTGACCGAGCAGGACCTGACCCTGCTGCTGCCGCAGGACATCAGCGAGGAGGCGGCGCGCGAGGCCGCCGAGGGGCCGGACGGCGTCGACCGGGGTGACGACGCGCTCAGCCGGCTGGACGCGCTGGTCGGGCTCTCGGCGGTGAAGCGGGACGTCACCGACCTGGTCAACCTGGTCTCGACGGCCCGGCAGCGCGAGGCCGCCGGGCTTCCGGTGCCCCGCCTCAGCCACCATCTGGTCTTCACCGGCCCACCCGGCACCGGCAAGACCACCGTGGCCCGTCTCTACGGCGAACTCCTGGTCTCCCTCGGCGTGTTGCCGCGCGGCCAGCTGGTGGAGGTGTCCCGCGCCGATCTGGTCGGCCGATACGTCGGCCACACCGCGCAGTTGACCCGGGAGGTCTTCGAACGGGCCCTGGGGGGTGTGCTGTTCATCGACGAGGCGTACACGCTCACCCCGCGTGAGGCGTCGGGCGCGGACTTCGGGCGGGAGGCGGTGGACACCCTGCTGAAGCTGATGGAGGACCACCGCGACCAGGTCGTCGTCATCGTCGCCGGCTACACCCAGGAGATGGAGACCTTCCTCGCCTCCAACCCGGGCCTGTCCTCCCGGTTCTCGCGCCGGGTGGAGTTCGCCGACTACTCCTCCGACGAGCTCGTCACCATCGTCCGCGAGCACGCGGTGCGGCAGGGGTACGAGTGCGGGGCCGGGCTCGGGCCGGTCCTGCGGCGGTACTTCGACACGCTGCCCCGCGACCGGTCGTTCGGCAACGCGCGCACCGCCCGCCAGGTGCTGGAACGGATGATGACCCGTCAGGCGGGCCGTCTCAGCCGTCTCGCCGCCCCCAGCCTCGACGACCTCCGCCTGCTCCTCCCCGAGGACCTCACGGAGGCGTACCCCGCGTCCCCCACCTCCAGCGGGGCGGCACAGGCATGACGACGACGCGAAGGGCCGTGACGACGAGGCGAAGGGCCATGACGGCGTTGCTGGTGGCGGCCGTGTTGGGTGCCGCCGCTGCCGGGACCGCCACGGCGGCCGAGGGGAGCACGGTCCGGCTGCCGGTGCTGCCCTCGCGGGTGGACGCCGGCAAGCCGTGTACGGCGGGATCGGACCGGCGGGCCACCGATGTGCCGTGGGAGCAGGTCTCTCTCCAGCTCGACCGGGCCTGGCAGTCCGCGTCGGGCGCCGGGGTGACCGTCGGCGTGGTCGACACCGGCGTCTCGGCCTCCGCCCCCGCGCTGAAGGGACGGGTGAGCGCGGTCGGGGACGCCGGGACCGACTGTGTGGGACACGGCACGTTCGTGGCGGGCCTGGTGGCCGCCTCCGTACAGGACGGTGTGCGCTTCGCGGGCGTGGCGCGGCAGGCACGCGTTCTCGCGGTGCGCGGCAGCGACGCCCGGGGGGCGGTCACCGCCGCACGGGTCGCGGACGGTATCCGGGCCGCCGTCCTGGGCGGTGCCGAGGTGGTCACGGTGTCGGCCGCGCTCACCGACGACTCCGCCGCGCTGCGCTCCGCGGTGGCGCTGGCCGCGAAGAAGGACGTCCTGGTGGTCGCCGCCGCCGTACCGGACCCGCCCACGACGGCGGTGTCAGCCTCGCGGCGTCCGGCCGCCCGCGACTACTACCCGGCCGCCGACGACGGTGTCCTCTCCGTCCTGGACGTGGACGTCGACGGCGAACGGCCCACCGGCGCGTACACCACGGACAGCGCCGAGATCGCCGCCCCGGGGGACGGCGTGGTCGGTATCGGCCCGGCGAAGGACGGTCACTACATCGGCTCGGGGGCGTCCCTGGCCGCCGGTTACGTCGCCGGGGCGGCGGCCCTGGTGCGCTCCGTGCACCCGGAACTGACGGCCGCCCGGACCGCGGACCTGTTGCGTTCTTCCGCGTATCCGGCCGACGTGCCCCGTCTCGACCCGTACGCGGCCGTCACCTCGGTGCTGACTCCGAACGCCGCGACAGCGGGCCGGGGCGACGTGGCCCCCGATTCCCCGGTACGGCTCCCGGCCGACAAGGCGGCGGGACCGCTCCGGCGTGCCCTGTGGCCCACGGCGGCGGGCCTCGGCGTGATCATCGCGGTGGTCTGGGCGGGCCTCGTCCTGCCCCGCGGACGCCGCCTGGGCTGGCGCCCGTCCCGCCCGGACGCTTCGGAAAACACGCCGGAAACGGCTACCACCGTTCCTGCCGGCGCGGGCGCCCGGGGAAATACGGAAGGCTGACACCGGGCGCGGGGGCGCTGTGCGGCCGCCCCCGGGGCGCACGGAAGGGTGTCGGCAGGGGAGCGCGCGGTGCGTGTCGGCCCGGCCGTGCCCCGGGCCTCGACCGTCTGCCGCAGCAGCCCCCTCGCCCCCAGGGCGAAGCGGGAACGGCGGCCGCTCGCACGCCTCCCGGTCGGCGGCCGGCCGCCGTATACGCCGAGCGGCACGGTCTCGGAGTACACACCGAGCGGCACGGTCTCGGAGTACACGCCGAGCGGCACGGTCTCCGGCCGCTTCCCGCTGTCCCAGACCGTGCCGCTCCGCGATGTCGGCGCGTGCCGGCCCGCGCGGGCGCGTGCCGTTGCGCGGGGCCGGTCCGGTCGCCGTGATGTGCCGCCTTCTCAGTCCCCGTCCCAGTCCCCTGCTCAGTCCTCCGTGCCCGCCGCCAGCGCCGTCTGGATGAGTACGGGCTTGCGGCGGACGATGTGCAGGGCGCGGCCCGGGGGCAGCACCCGGGGTTTGACGTTGCCGAAGACATAGCCCTCGGACGGGGAGCAGGACATGAGCACGCCGGGGGTGTTGACCTCGTCGAGACGACGCAGCAGCTGGTCGTTGAGACCCCGGCCCGCGCCGGTCGCGGAGCGGGCGACGACGATGTGCAGGCCGAGCTCGTGGCCCAGCGCGAGGTGCTCGAACAGCGGCGCGAAGGGGTGGTCCATGACGGTGCCGCCGCCGACCATGTCGTAGTCGTCGACCAGGACGAACAGCCGGGGCCCCGACCACCAGTCGGCGAGCCGCATCCGCGCCGGGGTGATCTCCGGGCCCGGCAGCCGGGTGCGCAGCGCCTTCGCGGAGCCGCCGACCAACTGCTTCAGGGCGTCCAGCGCCACGGCGTGGCCCAGCCGGTACTCCTCCGGCACGGCGTCGACCAGCCCGCGCCGGTAGTCCGTGACGAGGATGCGGGCCTCGGCGGGGGAGTAGCGGGCGACGACCGCGTCCGCGACCAGCCGCAGCAGATTGGTCTTGCCGCTCTCGGTGTCGCCGACGGCGACCAGATGCGGTGTACGGGAGAAGTCGTGCCAGACGGTGCCGAGGGTCTCCTCGTCCTGCCCGAGGGCCAGTTTCAGGCCGTCCCCGAGCTCCGGCGCGGGCAGCTCGGCCGCGGGCAGCCGGTGGGGCAGCATCCGTACCTGCGGGGCCCTCGCGCCGTGCCAGGCGGTGGCGATCCGGTCGACCAGGTCGGCGACGCCCTCGCTGAGCGTCTCCGGGTCGGACGAGCCGTCGCCCCGGGGCAGCGCGGACAGGAAGTGCAGCTTTGCGTCCACGGTCAGACCCCGGCCCGGGACCTGGGGCACGGAGCCGGCCTTGCGGATGTCCACCACCGAGTCCATCGTGTCGCCGAGCCGCAGCTCCAGCCGGGTCGCGGACTGGTCCCGGACCGGGGCGGTCAGTTCCAGCCAGCGCGCGGTGGCGACGACGAGGTGGATGCCGTAGTTGAGTCCGCTGGTGGCGATCTGGTTGAACGTCGGGATGAACTGGTCGAAGTTCTGCCGGACCGCCGACCAGCCGTCGACCACCAGGAAGACGTCGCCGTGCGGTTCGTCGGGGAACTCCCCGGCCGCCCGGCGGCGCCGGTAGGTGGCCATCGAGTCGATGCCGTGGTCGAGGAAGAACTGCTCGCGCTGGGTGAGTACGGCGGTCACCTCGGCGACGGTGCGGCTGATCCGCTCGGTGTCGAGGCGCGCCGCGACCCCGCCGACGTGCGGCAGCCCGGTGAGCTGGGAGAGTGTGCCACCGCCGAAGTCGAGGCAGTAGAACTGCACTTCGCGCGGGGTGTGGGTGAGCGCGAGGGCCATGATGAGGCTGCGCAGCACCGTCGACTTGCCGCTCTGCGAACCGCCCGCGACGGCGACATGACCGCCGGCTCCGGCGAGGTCCACCACGAGGGGGTCGCGGCGCTGGTCGAACGGCTTGTCCACCAGTCCGACCGGAACCCGGAGCTTCCCGGCGCCCGTCCAGCGGGACGCGGCCAGCCCACGGTCCGGGTCCTCGGCGAGACCGCCGAGCAGGGTGTCGAGCGGGGAGGCGGTGTCCAGTGGCGGCAGCCACACGCGGTGCGCGGGCGGCCCGGAGTCGCGCAGCCGGTCCAGCGCCACCGTGAGCAGGCTCTCGGCGCTCTCCTCCGCCTCGGGCTCCGGGGCCGCGATCGCAGCCGGTGCCGGAGCGCGCGGCACGATGTACCCGGTCGACCAGGGCACCACCTGAGTGGCGACCCGGGCCTGCGCGACGGCACCGCCGCGCCTGCGGTAGGGGCCGGAGACGTAGGCGGCGCGGAACCGGGTGAGGGCCTCGATGCCGCTCTTGAGGTAGCCGCTGCCCGGTTGGGACGGCAGTTCGTACGCGTCGGGGACACCGAGGACACCCCGGGACTCCATCGCGGAGAAGGTGCGCAGACCGATCCGGTACGACAGATGTGACTCCAGCTGGTGCATACGGCCCTCGTCCAGGCGCTGCGAGGCCAGCAGCAGATGCACGCCCAGCGACCGGCCGAGGCGGCCGATCATCACGAACAGCTCCATGAACTCCCGGTGCGAGGCCAGGAGTTCGCTGAACTCGTCGACGACGACGAACAGGCTGGGCAGCGGGGCGAGATCGGCACCGCCGGCCCGCGCCTTCTCGTACTCCAGGGCCGAGGTGTAGTTGCCCGCCGACCGGAGCAGCTCCTGGCGGCGGATGAGTTCACCGTGCAGGGCGTCCTGCATGCGTTCCACCAGGGCGGCTTCGTCGGCCAGGTTGGTGATCACGGCGGAGGTGTGCGGGAGTTCGTCCAGGCCGAGGAAGGTGGCGCCGCCCTTGAAGTCCACCAGGACGAAGTTGAGTGTTTCGGACGAGTTCGTGAGCGCGAGACCGAGGACCAGGGTGCGCAGCAGCTCCGACTTGCCGGAACCGGTCGCGCCGATCAGCATGCCGTGCGGGCCCATGCCGCCCTGCGCGGACTCCTTGATGTCCAGCTCCACGGGCCGCCCGTCCGCGCCGACCGCGATCGGGACACGCAGCCGGGCGGAGCCGTTGTGCCGCCGCCAGATCGTGTCGGGGTCGAGGCGGTGCAGGTCGGCGATGCCGAGCAGGGTCGTCAACTCGGTGTCGCTGGACAGCGGTTCGACCGCGTCGGAGGACAGACTCATCCGGTACGGCGCGATCAGCCGGGCCAGCGACTCGGCGGCCACCGGACCCACCCGGTCGGGACGGCCGAGGACCGTGGTCTGCTCCTTGCGGCTGCGGTCGGTGCGCACCAGCGCGACGGCATCCGGGGCCACGTCGAGACGCAGTGTGGTGCGGCCGGGCCGCCAGGTGAGCGAGTCGGAGAGGTCGAGGACGATCGCGTTGCGGAAGCCTGGCCCGTCGAAACGGTGGCCGGACGGGATCGCCGCGCCGTCCACCACGACCACCACCAGCGGCTCGTCACGACCGGGCACGGCGTCCGGATCGAACGCGGGCCGCTCGGAGAACTCGCTGCCGAGCTGGTCCTCCAGATCGGTGAACGCCGAGGCCACCATGCGCAACGGCCCGGCGCCGTCGGTCTCCTGGGGGTGGTGATTGTGCGGCAGCCACTTCACCCACTCCCACTCCGCGCGCACCTCGTCGGCGGCGCAGACCGCGATCCACAGCTCCTCCGGCGGGTGGAACAGGGCCAGTTGGGCCAGCGCGGCGCGCAGCATCCCGCGGCTCGCGTCCCGGTCGCCGCGGACCAACACCCTTGACCAGGACCGCAGATACAGTGCGATGGGCTGGCCGGGAACGGTGCTGTAGGCCCGGATGAAACGCCGCAGCGCGTGCGCGCACAGCGGTTCCAGATCCTCAACCGGCTTGCTGGATATGGGAGTCAGCCGCATGGCGAGCTGCTGGTCGCCGACCGCTATCCGCACCTCGCCGAAGTCGTCGTCCTTGACCCGGCGTTCCCACAGTCGCGTGGTGCGGACCATGGTGCGCAGCACCCGCGGCTCGGGATGACGCCAGGCCAGCGCGAGCTGCTGCTCGACCACGGCCCGCTGCACGGTACGCCGACTCTGCGCCAAGTACCTCAGATAGTCGCGGCGTTCACCGCGCAGCCGCTGCTTGCGGTCGCCGGCCTTGCGCATCACCTGACCCACCATCATCGCGCCGGCGGCCATCACCATCATGCCGAGCGCGAGGTACATGAAGATGCCGCTGGACTGACCGCCCGACCGCATGAACATCATCATCATCGAGACCGACATCATCGCCATCGGCAGATACGTCCACACCGCGGACGTGTCCGGGACGGTCTCCATGAGAGTCGGCGGCTCCTGCAGAACCAACTCGCCGGCGGGCATGTCGGGTCCGCGACGGCGGGCCGGACGACGGAACAGGACCACGCTCAACGCTTGGGGCTCCTAACGGACTTCGCGCACCGCGGCGGTACGTGGGGGGCGTGCACCGGCACCGGCCTGGGCGTTCGCACGGTGGGTGGCACGGTCAACACCGTTGGTGGGGGCTCCCGTTGACGAGAGCCGCAGGGAGTGTCAGTAGTGTGCACCCCGTCAACTCCGTACGTCCATGTCACCCCCCTGCTTCACACGAGCCCCCGGCTCCCCCCACGCAGCACGCCGCGCCGCGTGCCCCCGCTTCCGATGCCCAGGAGACGTGAGCCCCGGTATGACCGACACTTCCGTGGCCGGACTGTGCCACCTGACCGTGCGGGCCCCCGGCCGCACCATCGACCTCGCCGTGCCGTCCGACGTCCCGGTCGCCGACCTGCTGCCCACGGTCCTGCGGTACGCGGGTGAGGAGACCGAGGAGAGCGGCCTCGAACACGACGGCTGGATCCTCCAGCGCCTCGGCGGACGTCCCCTGGACGAGGAGGCGACGCTGGCCGCGCTGGGACTGACCGACGGCGAGGCACTCCATCTGCGCCCGCGCACCGAGGCGTTGCCCGAGGTACGCCTCGACGACCTGGTGGACGGGATCGCGGCGGTCACCCGGGACCGGCTGCACGGCTGGAGCGCGGAGACGGCGCGGCGGCTGCTGCGCGGCCTGCTGGCGGTCACGGTGCTGGCCGGCCTCGCCCTGCTGGCCCTGCCGGACGCCCCGGCCGGGCTGCGCGCGGCCACCGCCTGCGGCACCGGACTGCTGCTGCTGGCCGGCGCGGCCTCGGCCAGCCGGGCCGTGGACGATCCGGCGACCGGAACGGTCCTCGGCCTGCTGGCGTCCCCGGCGCTGGCGCTCGCGGGGTGGCTGGTGCCGGGCGGTGAGCTGAGCGGTCCGCAGGCCCACCAGGTGCTGGGGGCACGGCTGTTGGGGGCGGCGGCGGCCTGGGCGGGCGGCGCGGTCCTGGCCCTCGCGGCCTCCGCGGCGCGTACACCCCTGTTCCTGGCGTCGGCGCTGGTGGCGTTCGCGACGGCGGTGGGTGGCGTGCTGATGACCGTGTTCGACGTGCGTGTGGCGGCGGCGGCCGGGGTGATCGCGGCGCTGACGGTGCTGCTCGGGGGGCTGGTGCCCTCGCTGTCGTTCAAGTTCGCCGGGATGCGGATGCCACCGCTGCCGACCACACCGGAGCAGTTGCAGGAGGGCATCGAGCCCTACCGGGGCCCCGACGTGACGGTGCGCACCGAGCTGGCCGGCGAGTGGATGACCGCGCTGTACGGCGCGACGGGCGTGCTCTCGTCGGCCTGCCTGGTCGCCCTGGCCCGCCGCCCGAGCCTCCCGGCGCTGCTGGTCGCGCTGGTCCTGTCGCTGCTGCTGCTCCTGCACGGCCGGGGCCTGGTCAACACGGCCCAGCGGTTGGTGCTCGTACTCCCGGGCGCGTGGGGGCTGTTGCTCCTCGCGTTCGGCTGGGGGCTGCGGCTGTCCGGCACCGAGCGGACGCTGCTGGTCGCCGGGCTGCTCGCGCTGGCGGCGGCGCTCACGATCGCGGTGTGGACCGTACCCGGCCGGCGCATGGTCCCGTACTGGGGGCGCGCGGCGGAGATCCTGCACTCCCTGCTGGCGATCGCCCTGTTCCCGCTGACGCTGTGGCTGCTGGGCGTGTTCGGCACCCTCCGCGGCATTTTCGGCTGACCGCCCGCGAGGGGCGACCCGACCAGAACCTGAACGACCGAGCAGGAGGAAAGCGTGCGGTCGAAGCGCGACCAGGTGCAAGCGCACACGTTCATGATGGGCCGACTGACCTCGGGCATGCTGCTGGCCGACCCGGACGCACCGGAGAGCCCGCTGGGCCGTACCAGCCGGGGCGCCCTGGTGGGTGTGATCGTCGGCGTGCTGTTCTGCGGTGGGGCGCTGGTGTTCGGGCTGCTCAAGCCGGGCGGCAACGACGCCTGGCGCAGCGGCGACACCCTGATCGTCAACAAGGACACCGGCGCCCGCTACCTGTACGCCGAAGGCAGGCTGCGCCCGGTGCGCAACTACGCCTCGGCCGTGCTGATCGGCGGCTCCGACCTGAAGACCACCTCGGTCGGCTCGGCGTCGCTCGCGGGCACCCCGGTCGGCCGGCCGGTCGGCATCACCGGCGCCCCCGACTCCGTACCGTCGTCGAGGGAGTTGGAGTCCTCGCCGTGGGAGGTGTGCTCCACGGGCTCCGGATCGCTGACCACCCTCGTGCCGGGCGCCCCGGTGGAGACGGCGCCGGTCGGCGCGAAGTCGGCGCTGGTGGTGAAGGGCCCGGACAAGCACACGTACCTGGTGTGGCAGGGCAGCCGGCTGGAACTGGACGAGCACTCGGGCGCGGCGGAGTCCCTCGGCTACGCGCCCGTGACCCCCCGCCCGGTCTCGGCGGCCTTCCTGGACGCCCTGGTGACCGGCCCCGACCTGGCCACCCCGAAGGTCGACGGCCGCGGCGCGGCAGGACCCGAACTCGGCGGCCGGGCCACCCGGCTCGGCCAGGTCTTCCGCGTGGTGGCGGGCTCCGGGAACCAGGAGTACCTCCTGCAGAAGGACGGCCTGCACCCGGTGACCGACACCCAGTCGGCGCTGCTCCTCGGCGATCCGGACACCCGCAAGGAGGCCTACGACGGAGGCGCGCCGAACGTCGTCACGATCGACGTCTCCGACCTGCGGGCCCACCAGGCACCGGGAACGGCCGGGACGGACCCCTCGGTCGCCGGGCTGCCGGACAGCCCGCCCAGCGCGCTGGCGCCGGCGGCGGGGGAGTCGGTGTGCGCCCAGATCGACCCGGCCGGCGGGCAGGTGCGGGTGACCTCGGTACGGGTCGCCGAGACCGCGCTCTCCCCGGCGGCCCAGGCCGACCCGACGTCGCTGACCGCGGCCTGCGTGCCGGTGGACCGGGTGGTGGCCAGGCCCGGACACGGCACGCTGGTACGGGCGTTGGGCGCGGCCGGTGCGACGGTGGGCGACACCACGTTCCTGGTGGGCGACGACGGGGTGAAGTACCGCATCCCGGACGCCGACTCGCTCGCCGCCCTCGGCTACGACGGCGCGACCCCGGTGCGGGTGCCGTCCACGCTGCTGTCGATGCTGCCGACCGGGCCGGAGTTGAGCGCCCGGGCCGCCGCCTCGGACTCGGGCGGGGCGGCACAGGTGCCGGGTGCGGCGGCGCAGTGCGGGACCGGCGGACCGGCGGCCCGACTGAGCTCCCACTCACTCCCCGCGGCGGGGAACTGACGAATTCTCGCCGATCGAGATCGTGTTCACGCCAAACCGGAACAGAGCCAGAACCGGAATCCGCGGAGTCGCGTGTTCCGGTCAAGTTGCCTAGCAGTAAAAGCATTTGACGGGAACCCGATGGCAACCTCAGATCTACCTCAGTTCGTTGCCGTCGCAACTTCCTTCAACCTAGGCTCAGTTGTACTCGTACTGTAGATCGACTGATGAAAGGTGGGACGATGGCTGGAGATGGCCAGCAGTCAAGCGAAGGCTCGACCCGGAACGGAATCCAGGCCCTGGAGAGCGCCTTCAGCGGCATCGTGAAGATCCGTCAGGACGTCGACAGCACCCGTTCCACCCTGGGCAGCGGCTACCAGGGCAGCGACGGCGGCCAGTACGGCCAGCTCCTCTCGCAGTGGGACGATCAGTGCAATGTCATCCTCAAGAACCTCGAGGACGTCATCGACCGACTGAACCAGAGCCTGGTGGAACACAACAAGACCCAGGGTTCCTCGAACGACTCCATCAACCAGGCGTACAACGCGGCCCAGTCGGCCTTCGACCAGCTCGCCGGCTGACCTCGCGTCCACGTCCGATCCCCCCATCGTGTAAGAGAGGCAAGCTGTGGCAGACAACCTGTCCGACGGTGTCATCTACGTCAGCTACAACCACATGTCGAACGCCGCGGACGACATGGTGATGCAGACCAAGGCGATCGCGCAGACGCTGTCCAACCTCGAAGCCGAACTCAGCGAGCTGTCCAAGACCTGGTACGGCAACGACGCCGACACCTACCGCCAGAAGCAGGCGGCCTGGGACAGCGCGGTACAGAACATGGAGACGCTGCTCACCTCGCACTCGCAGCTCCTCAACGAGATCTCCAACAGCTACAAGTACAGCGAGAACTCCCTCAGCCAGATGTGGTCCGAGGTCACCATCGGCCGCTGAGCCGCCCGGCTCCACCGCACCGGCCGGTCCGCCCGCGGTCGGTGCGGTCCAGGCTCCTTCCCGTTCCGTCGCCGTGCAGCACGACAGCGCCGGCGCGTTCCGCCCGCGGAGGCAACCATGGCTGATCTGACCCATCTCGACTCGACCGCGCTGAAGAACTTCAAGAACACCGACGTCGCCGACTTCATCAGCGATCTGCTGGCCATCCGCAAGGACACCCCGGCGGGCGTCCGGTCCCTGAAGAACCTGATCGCCGAGACCGGTGCCGGCTCGGCCCAGGGCCTCGCCAAGATCCTCCGCATAGGCCTGATGAACGGCGGTGACAGCTCGGACCCGGTCGGCGGCGGCACGCTCGTGGAGGCGCTCAAGACGCAGGCGACACAACTGGACAAGATCCTCACCGGCCAGAAGACGCTCTTCGACGACATCGACACGGCCCTGGACGAGACGATCACCACCCTGCTCAAGACCCAGGGCGACAGTCTCGACTCGATCGACGGCGAGAAGCTGCTGGACATCTTCGACACCGTCGACAGCGAGATGAGCGGCAGCGACTCGACGAACTCCTGAGGCCGGTGCGCTGCCCGCCGGCTCTCCGTGAGCCCCGGGCCCCGGGCCCCCACCCCCGTCCCCCCTCCTCCTCCGCAGCGGAGTCCGCCCCATGGCCGAAACCACAACCGGGACCGCCAACTACGACCCGGACGACTACTTCGCCCAGGCCGTCACCGACTTCACCGGCTACACACTCCCGGCCCGGTCCACGCTGTTCGACAAGCTGAGCAGCTCGTCCAACGACGACTTCGGCAACCTGAAGCTGTTCCGGATGGACATCCAGGGCATCAGCATGAGGTCGGTGACCGCGGCGGACTACTCGGCGATCGGCGGCTGGCAGGTCAACAAGGGCGAGGACTACGACCTGGCCTTCTACGACGCCGGCGGGGACGGCGCCCACGACAGCGTGAGCATGAAGAAGGCACGCATCGTGATGATCGGCGTCACCGTCGACGCGAACGGCCGCGCCACGCTCTGGAGCGGCGGCGAGGTCACCGGCGGCGGCGCGTTCGAGGGCTCGTACTCGCACGTCCAGTGGGACTCGGGGCCGATGGCGCAGTACATCTCGGGCAGCAAGCTGGTCCTCGACCACATCCTGGCGTCGCCGTACTCGACGCAGGGCTTCGAGTACAGCGGACTGTCGGTCATCGACGCCAACGCCGTCGACATGCTCTCCTTCGAGAACACCGGGCAGTCCTTCGACCGGGTGGTGCAGTTCTTCAAGGACCACTCGGACAAAGTGAACCAGTGGATGACCTCGCTCGGCGAGGACCAGGCGGCCTGGAAGGGCAAGGCGGCCAGCCTCTTCTGGCATCTGCTGCACGAGCTCAAGACCAACTACGACGGCTACGTCTCCCAGTTGGGCGGCAGCGACTACACGGCGACCAACACCACCCTCGGCGGCTACGTCCCGAAGTCGAAGCTGAGTGACGCGCTCGCCGCCGCGCAGACGGCGCTGAAGGACGCGATCACCGCCATCCAGACCGCGTGGACCGACTGGGCCTCGGACGGCCAGCACGACCCGCACTACCACGTCAAGAAGATCCTCGACGAGATCAGCCAGTGGGTCATCAACAACAACATCAACCACGTGCTGGAATCGACACAGTCCACCTACAGCGAGTACGGAGGCGGCGACTACACCTCCTACTCCACCGACGCCAACTTCAAGCAGTCCGTCCCCAACTACGGCGACCTCACGCAGCACACCACCTGGCAGAAGGTCGCCGACGCCGCCGTGAAGAGCTGGTCGGACCACGCGGACGCCAAGCTGAAGCAGCCGTCCATCGACGCGCTCAGCGCCGTGAAGAACGCCTGGGCGGACGTTGAGGACGCCTTCGCCAACGAGGTCACGAACAAGAACAAGGAGACGCTCTCCGAGGTCCTCCAGAAGGAGGAGAACGAGATCGCCGAGGAGGAGGCGAACAAGAACAACGAGAACCTCAACAACAGCCTGAACAACCTCGGCAACAACCTGAACGACCTCGGCAACAACTTCAACAACCTCAACAACGGGCTGAACGACAACCTCAACAACCTGGGGAACAACCTCAACAACCTCAACAACGGGCTGAACGACAACCTCAACAACCTCGGCGACGGCCTCAACAACCTCGGCTCGAACCTCAACACCAACCTGAACGACAGCCTCAACAACATCGGCGACGGCCTGAATTCGAGCCTCAACAACCTGAACAACGATCTCGGCAACAGCCTGAACAACGTCGGCAGCGGGCTCGACGACCTCAACACCAACAGCTTTCTGAACAACGACGGTCCGGGCGGCAACAACCCGACCGACCTCGCCAACGCCGCGCTGACCAGCCTCAACCCCTCGCTCCTGAACGGCGGCGACACCACCAAGAACGGCTCGACCACGCTCAACTCCCCGACCGGGGGCACCACCCAGCTCAACGGCGACGGCAGCCTCACCACCACGTTCCCGGACGGCTCCACCCAGACCATCGACCCGTCGACCGGCCTGGTCACCACCACCAACCCGGACGGCACCACCTCGGTCTCCCAGCTCAACCCGGGCACCACCATCACCAACCCGGACGGCTCGACCACCACCCTGAACAACGACGGCACCCTCACCACGAAGTTCCCGGACGGCACGAGCCAGACCCTCGACCCGACCACCGGCCAGGTCAGCACCCTCAACCCGGACGGCACCACCTCGCTGTCGCAGCTCAACCCGACCGCCGGCTCCTTCACCACCCCGGACGGCTCGACGGCCCAGCTCAACTCGGACGGCTCGCTGACCACCCACTTCCCGGACGGCTCCACCGAGACCCTCAACCCGGACACCGGTCAGGTCTCGGTCACCGACCCCTCGGGCCATGTCACCACCACACACCTCAACCCGGGTGACTCCTTCACCAACCCGGACGGCTCCACCACCACGCTCAACAACGACGGCACGCTCACCACGAAGTTCCCGGACGGCTCCGTCCAGACGCTGAACCCGGACACCGGCGCGCTCACCACCACCGACCCGTCGGGCCACACGACCACCACCGACATCGACGGCAGCGGCCTCCCCTCGTCCTCGATCGACACCAGCGGCCTGAACAACGGCAGCACCATCGACACGAGTGGCCTCGACACGAGCGGCCTGAACAACGGCAGCAGCCTCGACACCAGCGGCCTGAACACCACCGGCCTCAACAGCGGAGGACTCGGCGGCGGCAGCCTCAACACGTCCGGCGGCGGCCTGGATTCAGGCCTCGACAGCGGCTACGACGACTACGACAGCACTCCCTACACCGGCGGCCCGCTGCGCTCCGACGCCCTCGACACAAGCACCCTCGCCGCCGCCTCCACCGGCGAGCAGAGCGCGTCGGGCGGTACACCGCTCAACCCGATGGGGATGGGCGGCATGGGAGGAATGGGCGGCGGCATGGGAGGCGCGGGCGGCGGGCAGGGCGGCAACACCGAGCGCACCCGGGCCGTTCTCACTGACCCGGCAGGCGGCGCCACCCGGCGCGGCCGGACCAACCGGGCCTCCTCCGTGGACGAGGACGAGGACATCGTCTACACCCGGCCCACCACGTCCAGCGCCCCCTACCCGGTGGGCGGACCCGGCAGCAACGGCGCGGGCCAGAACGGCCGTTCCACCGAGAGCGGCGACCGTGCCCGCGACGCCTGGCTCACCGAGGACGAGGACGTCTGGGGCACCGACGAGGGCGGTTCACCGGCGGTGATCGGACGATGAGCGGCGAGTCGATCGAGCAGCGGCTGGCCAAGGCGATGGCCGAACTGGAGGCCACCGAGGCCGCGGTGGCCCGCGCTGAGGGCGAACTCGCCCACGCCGAGAGCACGGTGCGCTCCGCGGACCGCGCGGTCGAGGTGACCGTCAGCGCACAGGGCGACCTGCGCGCGCTGACCTTCCTGGACGACAAGTACCGCACGATGCCCGCCGGTCAGCTCGCCGCGAGCGTGCTGGAGGCGGTGCAGGAGGCCCGGGCCCGGATGGCCCGGCACGTCATGGCCACCTTCGAGCCCTTCACCAGGGCCAGCCCCGAGGCACCCGAGATCACCGGCTTCGACGTGGACTGGAACAAGATCTTCGGGCCCGGAGTGCTGGAGGGCCCCAAGAGCGGTCGACGGCGCGGAGCCGGCAGGCTCCGCGACGAGATCAGCGAAGACCCGGAGGACTGAGAAGACGATGTCGGAGAACGCCTACTCCGCCAGCCCGCCGGCGCTCATCGCCGGCACCCGGCAGATCGAGCAGATCAGCCGACTGGCCAATGAGATGATCGAAGAGTTCATCACCGATGTGTCGTCCACCTCCGGCTGGCCCGGACACGACGACAGCTACGCGAAGCAGATGCGGCCGCAGGAGAAGGAACAGCGGGAGGGCTCCATCAAGACCGGCTCGTCCCTCTCCGAGGCCATCGTCAGCATCGGCGACGGCACCCTGACCAACCTCAAGAGCGTGCTCGGCACCCAGAACGGCGTCCTGGACGCCATCCACGACTCCAGCGTCAACACGGGCGACACCAACAGTGGTTCGCACAACGGAAAGCACTGACGCGGCGGACCGCCCCTGATGACCATCCACGCGTCGCCCCAGCTGAACAACCTCCTGTTCGTGCTCATCGGCGAGAAGCTCCTCCAGGCCGACGAGGACATGGCCTACGCCAACGGCAAGCCGTACGAGCGGCTGGGCCGGCGTATGCGTGAACTCTCGGACCTGATCGAGCAGACCGCCGGCGGGGTCGGGCGCGCGCTGCCGCCGCAGGTCGGGAACAACTATGTGCGGGCGATGCACATGTTCCTCGACAGCGGCGGCGTCAACTACCTCAGGGACTTCGCCGACCAGCTCGACGGCATCGGACAGTCCCGCACCAAGTCCTCCATGGACATCATGGAGTCCAAGTGGCAGATCATCGCCGAACTGGTGCGCCTGCTCATCGAGTTGCTGGTCATCGCCGTGCTGTCCGCCTTCACGGGCGGCACCGCCTCCAGCCAGGCCGCGGTGGCGAAGGCCCGCAGCCGGGTCGCCATTCTGACGCTGCTCGAATGGCTGATGAAGAAGACGCACCTGATGCCCAGCGTCACCGAGGCGATCGAAGAGGCGTTCACCACCTTCGCGGTACGGCTGGCCATGATGCTCGGCGCGCCCAAGGGGCGCCGCCCCAACGGATTCGACTGGTCGCAGATCATCCAGGACGGTGTCTTCGGCGCCTTCACCGGCCTGTTCCACGGCCTGCTCAGCGACCTCGGCAAGGGTCTGAAGAACAACCTGAAGAACATCTTCGGCAGCCACAACCCGTTCAAGGACATCAGCGGCAACGGGAAGAAGTTCAACAACCACCAGTTCGACAACCCGGACGTCAACACCAAGCCGAACCCGAAGCCGAGCCCCACGCCGAACCCGAAGACCACACCCACCCCGACGCCGAACCCGCACCTCACGCCTACCCCGACGCCCACCCCGAAGCCGAAGAGCTTCGTCGACAAGGTGAAGCACGAACTCGGCGAGGACATCGAGCACTTCCTCACAGAGGGCGGCGCGGAGACGCTCGGCGAGATCGCCACGGCGTCCATCTTCGGCTTCCCCATCGACCCCCTGAACACCTTCCTGGGCAGCGGCCTCAGTGCGATGAGCGAACGCCATCTCGGCCAGGGCGCGAGCGCGGTGGGCGGCAAGTTCAACTTCAACACCCCGGCGCCGATGAACACACTCGGCACGGCGAACATCCCGAACGACTCCACCACCGAGTCCGACACGGACACCGGCCCCTCGAAGACCGGCTCGTCGTCGAACCCGTCCACCACCGACGACAACTCGACGACGACATCGGGCCCCGGTCCCATCAACACGACGTCGAACAGCGGTAGTTCGTCGACGGCCACCCCGCAACGCACCTCCACAACCACCCCACCGCCTCGCTCCACCGACCTCGACACGGATGTTCCCGACCTCGACACCCACTTCGACGAGGTGAAGGTCGACGGCGGAGACCTGCAGAGCAACATTCCGCACGGGACGACGAGTTCGGCAGGTGGGGGAGGGTCGCCGTCGAGTGCGCCCACGAGGACACCGCGGCAGGCCGACACGGACGATTCCACCCCGCACACCACGACCTCGGGAACTCCGGCACCCGTACGGACAGTTCAGCAGCAGCCGAACAGCGCCGGCGATCCGCAGAACACGCTCTCGACTCCGGTGTCCTCGACGGACGTTCCGGTCACTCCGGTCGCGAGCGCGCCCGACACCGGTGTCGCACCGACGAGCACGGGTACGAATTCGACCGGGTCCGGTGTGCCCATCCAGAGCGGTACGAACTCGGGTGGCCCGGCGGCCGGTTCCGGTACGTCCTCGAACTCCGGCGGCAATCCTCGTACGACGACGACGGGGCGCCCGGAGAAGACGACGTCCGACGACAACACCAACACCACGCACGGCACCGACGCCTCCCCGCACTCCGATTCCGGCGTGGACAACAACACTGGCACGGACACGAACACCGGCACCGACTCCGGCACGCACACGGACTCCGGCACCGACACGACCACCAGCACGGATCCCGCCGGCCTCCCCGCTGACGGGAGTACGGACCCGGGCAGCACCCACGTGGGTGCCGAGCCGCCCACGCCGATTGCCACCACCGGCAACAGCGCGGCTCCTACGGTCGGTTCGGTATCGGACACGGCAAACGCCGCCCCGGACGTGACCGCGCTCTCGGACCCCGGGACGGCCACCCCCGCACCGGCACAGGCGTCCGTCCGCACCTCGTCCGGCCCCTCACCTCAGCCCCGTACGCCTCCCCCCGACGCCACCACCGCACCGGGCCCGGACAGCACTCCCGCCCCCGCCCCCGCACCCGTGGATCTCACCCCCACCCGCACGCCCGTCGTGGTGCCCGAGCCCGGGAGTCTCGCAGCGGCGCGGGCCGGGGCGACGCCCTCGGAGCGGAGCCACACCTGGGTCGATCCGGTGTCCCGGCCCGTCGGTGCGGACGGCACGAGCACCCAGTACGTGGTGCGGTCCGGTTTCGCCGTACGGCGTTTCACCCACGACGGCGTACCGGTCACCGATCTCACCGTCACGTACCGGATCACCGGCGGCCCCCACCTCGGCCCCCACGCCGACGGTGTGCACCAGCGGCTGACGGACGGGGTGGAGCGGCTCTTCAACGCCCCCGGTCACCGGCTCGAGGACGGAAGCCTGCTGCGCGTCACCGTCGAGCCCGCCGCCCCCGGTGAGACGGCACATCTCGACGTGACCCTCACCGACCCCGCGGACGGCACTCCGGCCACCCACCACTCATGGCCGGCCGACATCTCGGAGTCGGACCTGGCCCACGAGGTCGGCCACCAGCTCGGCCTGCGCGACGAGAGCGGCCTCGATCCGGCCGCCCCGCACCGCGGCGGCACGGCCAGCCTGATGGGCGACCACACGCGGTCCACGCCCGAGCCCGACCCGGGGTACGAGCCGGGTGGGCTGAGGCCCCGTCATCTCACGCTGATCAGCACCCTGGTCGGCGATCCGGCCGACGACCACCGCGGCACCGGGAGCGGCAGGCGCGACAACGCTCCGCGAGGCCCGTTCCGGCAAGCCCCCGGCGCCGACCCGCCGGCCCCGCCCACGGTCAGCGCCGACACGACCGCCGACCAGCCCACCACCGCACCGACCCCGGTGCCCACGACCTCCACGCCCGTGCCGGTCACGCAGGAAACCGAGACGCAGGAAACGGACACGCAGGAAACGGACACGCGGGAAACCGACACCCACGGCACCGATCCGCTGACCGCCGACCCCGCGACCGCCGAGGCCGCGGCCGAGGCCGAACCCGCCCCGGCGCCCGCCCCGGTGGACGTCCCCGTCCTCACGGTGACCTCCCCGGAGGGGCACACCGGCGCTCTGCCCGAGTCGGAGAGCGGCGGCGGGCCCCGTACCTCCTATCTGGGCGGTTACGGGCGGCGCCACGACGGCCAGGTGGGACTGGTGTATCCGGAGCCCTTCGCGCCGGAGGTGGTCGACGGGGTGCACCGGCAGGTCCTCGCGGCGCTGGGCATCCCCTCGCCCCGCCCCGGGGACCCGGTGGCCGCGCAGCTGCGGGACGTGCTGTCGGCGGAACAGATGGCGATGAACCTGCCGTATCTGCGCAGCCGTGGCGGCCACCGGATCACCCTGCGCGTGAACGGCGCCGACCGGCAGGTGGACGTACGGCTGACGCTGGACGACGCGCGGCCGTCCGCCCGGCAGGGCACTCTCGACACGAGCGACCCCGACAAGCATGTGGAACGGCGTGGACAGGGCACCCGGGAGATCGTCTCGTCGCAGCCGTCCGGCACCTTCTCGACCATCCCGGTGCCGTGGACCGGTTCGATACCGATCGCGGCGGCGGGCCCGGTCCGCGGGGTGGACCTGGGGCTGTCCGCGACCCTCACCCACAACCAGGCGGACGGCTCGGCCACCGTCACCCAGGTCGTGCAGACCACCAGCGCGCAACGCAGCAACGAGCCGTCCCGCGCCTACGACTTCACCGGCGCCTGGCAGGTCCGCACGGACCTCCCCGGGGCGACGGAGGACTGGGCCGCGCCCCAGCGGCACGGACCGGTCACCGTCTGGTTCCCGCAGCACCTGGTGGACGCCGACGCCGATCCGGACCAGCGACTGCCCGCCCCCGCCGACCTCGACGACGTGCCGGTCTACGGGGTGGACTCCGTACTGGACCCGCGCCGGCTCTTCGAGGGCGCCGCGCAGCACTTCCGAGCCGACCTGGACGCCACCGCGGCGGCCCAGCTCGCCGACTTCCTCGCCGAACCGGTGCTGCGGGGCACCCTGCCGATGCAGCGCGACGGCGGGCTGTACTCGCCGGTGCTCACCGACGCGCACGGACGCGCGGTCGGCATCATGCGGCTGGACGCGGAGGTCACCCCGACCACCCCGGTGGCCAAGAGCATCGACAAGAAGATCAACCTGGAGAGCCATCTCGTCAACACGGTCAAGAACGACCAGAACACCACGTTCAACAGCGGGGTGAGCGTCACCGGCAGCGTCGGCCCGGCCTTCACCGGTGATCCGCGGCGTGGGCACCCGGACGCCTCCCGCACTGTCGGCGGCACCCTCACCGGCAAGGGCGTGGCGAGCCTCTCGGCGCAGAACGCGTTCGGCACCAGCTCTCTCGCGGGCACCATGCACGCGGTCCGCACCAACCGCAGCCATCTGCTCACCGAGGCCGACGTCGCCTACACCCTCACCCTGATCCGGCCCGACGGCAGCACCGTCGCCTACACCCCGGGGACCTGGCGGCACGGCCTCGATCTGCGGGTGCTCAGCGCCGAGGACGCGCGGGGCCACGCACCGGCCGCGGAGGAGGTCCGCGCGCTGCCGCACGAGCTGGCGACACTGGAGACGATCGGCCAGTCCACCGTGCCGCTCGGGGTGGACGGCGCGGACCCGCTGTTCACCCAGGCGGAGAACTGGCTGCGCGACCAGGGGTTCCTGCCCCCGCCCGCGACCGCCCCGCGCCGGGGCCTGCTGCCCGACGAGACCCTGGTGCAGGCCCGGTTGAACAACCTGCGGCGACTGCACGAGCTGCGTTCCCGGCTCGGGCTGCGGGCGGCGACGGACTCCATGGTGGACGGCGGCCACTCGCTGTATCTGGAGATCCCCTCGGTGACGGGTCGGCGCCGGGTGCGGCTGGAGCTCGGCGCCCACCGGGACACGGCCGCCCCCGTGGTGCACACCAGGGTGCTGCCCGGCATCCAGGTGATGGGCCTGGCCCAGGCGGCGGGCGGGGTGACCGGCCGCCTCGGCACCGGCTACGGCCTCGGCGCCGGCTTCGGCGGCGGGCCCAGCCTGCCCACCCCGCACGGCGCGTGGACCCTGAGCGGCACCGGCGACTACCAGTACGTCGGGCAGGCCACGCTCGGCAACACCACCGCCACCACGGTCGGGCACGACCAGTTCTTCATCGGCACCGGGCAGGACACCCAGGAGTTCGCGGTGCCGGCCCGTCTCACCCTCGACCTGTACGAGGGTCCGGACCAGGATCCGCTGGTCAGGTTCGGTGAGCCGGAGCCCGCGCGCCACGCCGCGGACGATCTGGAAGCGGGTCCGGCGACCGTCGCACCGAGAGGCGTCGCGGGCACGGTCCGGCTGGCCGTGCCGCACGAGCGGACCCTGGACGCCGAGGAACCGGCGCCGGCCGGAGAGCCGTACACCGTACGGCAGGTCGCGCCGCTGGACACCGAGCGGCTCGCCATGACCGACCCGGCCACCGGTGACCCGCACCCGGACGTGGTCCGTGTGCCGGACGACGCCCTGATCGACGTGGCCCGCGGCTCGGCGGCCCTCCAGGACGCCTTCCGCCGTATCGTCACGGGCCTGGGAGCCGGCCCGGCTCCGGACACCGCCACCCGCACAAGTCCCGCACCGGACACCGCCACCCATACCGGCGCCGGCACCGCACCCCCCGCCCCCGCCCGACCCGGCCGCGGGATGATGGGCGCGTTCACCGGCTTCCTGAGCAGCGCGCTCGTCGGCAGCCCGCCCGCCGACACGACCACGGTGAGCGCCGAGGCCCGTACCGCGGCGCTCTCCCCGGGCTCGCTGGTCGGCCGGGGGCACCAGATCTTCGGCGGCACCTACGTGGTCGAGGGGCTGACCCTGCCCGGTCTCGGTGCCGACGGTCAGATCGCGATCGAGATCCAGGCCGTCGCCCACACACCCCGGCTGACCCACAGCGTGAACCAGTACCTGGAGACCGGCACCTCCGTCGCCGACTCGGCGCAACAGCTCAAGGGCCTGGGCAAGACACACCAGTTCGGCCTGGCCGGCTCGGCGACCCAGAACAACCCGACGCCCTCGACGACCACGAGCCCACCGCCCACCGGCTCCGCGGCGCAGACACCGGGACCGACGCCCGCGGCGACGCCGCCGACACCGGCGACGCCACCGGCACCGTCCCGCTTCAACCCGTCCGCGCGCTACCAGTACGACCGCAAGAGCGACAAGTCCGACACCCTCACCAGCACCACCGCGACCAACCGGGTGCCCACCCAGTCGGGCCTGCAGCACCGCGTCACGGCCGACGTGACCTACCTGGTCACCGTCCGCACCGGCCACCGCAACGTGCTCGCCAACTCCCTCGGTTTCGGACCGGCGCAGACCGTCACGCTCGCCGTGGACGTGCCCCGCGGGCTCCAGTTCCTGATGACGGAGAGCCAACTGCGCCGCGACCGGCGGTGGATGGGCGCCGTGACGGGGCTGCCGGCCGACACCCCGGCCACCGGCCTGGAGAGCCCGCCGCTGCCTGCCCGCTACGTCCGGGACGGCACCCTCGGCCTCGCCACGGTCACCTCGGTCACCGAACTCGACGGCTCCGCACCCGGGCGGCTCGGACGGCGCGGCCAGTTCCACGACGACGTGAGGGAGTTGGTGGACCGGTACGCACCCGGTGCGACCACTCCCGGCCACGCCGCCTATCTGCCCGGGGTGGCCGCGCTGATCGCCGACCACACCGGTGCCGCCGGCAAACGGGCGCTGATCGGGCGCGGCGGGGGACAGACCAGGTTCAGCTTCCGGCACCACCGCTTCGGCGGGGCCGCCCTGGTCGAGGTGACGCTGTCGGCCCGCCCCACGAGCACCACCGCGGACCGGGGCGCGCTGCGGGGCACCGCCGTGCCGGGCGACAAGTCCGGTATCGAGCAGTGGGGTTCGCACACCGCTGCGGGCCGCTCCACCTCCTCGTCGGTGGGCCGGCAGCACCGGCTCACCGTCAACCCGACGGCCCGTTTCAGCCGCCCCGACAGCGACGACCGCACGGACCGGCTCGGCCCTTCCGTCCATGTGGTGTCCGCGTCCGGCAAGGCCGACAGACAGGGGCGCACCGCCGAGGACCGGTTCTGGCTGCGCACCGACAACGCCGCCGACTTCGACGGTCTGAACTATGAGCTGGTCGCCACGGTCCGCTCCACCCTGGTCCTGGACTGGCCGCCCAACGTGGTGGGCGCCCTGGTGCAACGCGGGTTCATCGCCTGGGACGACACCGACTCGCAGACCCGCTCGTGGCTGAGCCGTACCCTCTCCGGCGAACTCGGCGACCGGGCCCGCGTACCGGCCCGGGTCAGCCTGCGCTTCACCGGCAGCGAGACGGACACGCCCCCCGCCGAGCCGCCCCCGGTACCCCGTTCGGTGTCCCGGGTCGACCCCCGTCTGCTGTACAACGGCCACTCCCCGCTGCGGGAGACGGACCTGTTCCACCCGACCAGCAACGTGCCGGTGTACGGCTTCGACGCCTGGGACCAGCTGTACACGGCCCTGGACCAGGTGGCCCCGGCCACCGGGAGCGGCTGGCGGGCCCAGCCGGCCTCCACCTCCGACGAGCATGCCTCGGTACGGCTCGGCGAACTCCTCCAGGCCGGCACGCTCTCGCTGGACACCCCCCGTCAGGTCGGCGGCATGCTGCCGTCGATGCCGGGCGCGTTCCCCTTGCAGGGTGCCCCGGACGAACGGCCCACCCTGACCGTGTCGCTGTACCGTCCGAGGGCGGTCACCGACGGCGGCGACGTGGCCCTGGACCGGCTGCGGATCACCTCGGACAGCGGCGGCACGGTCTCCGGCGGCGACACCGTGACCGGACTGTCGCTGCCGTTCGTGCTGAGCGCCGACGACCCCGACCGCCATCTGCTCGGCGCGACCCCGCCGCTGCTGCAACGGCCCGTGGACGCGAGCAACTTCGGCAGCTCCGTGTCCGGCGGGCGCCGGGACTGGCTCAAGACCGGCAGCACCAGTCTGCCCGCCGAGGGCCGCGGCACCCGCAGCCACGAGGTCCGCGCCGACGTGCACATCGAGGTCTCCGGTCCCGAGGGCGTACGGCACGTCACGGGCACCGCCACGATCCGGATCGAGGAACGGGACGCGCTCGGCCACGGCATCACCGTGCCCCGGCCCGTTCCCCGGGTCTACGACCTCCCGGCCCTCCTGTCGGCCCGGACCGGCGCCGCCCCTGCGGACTGGGCGTCGACACCGCCGCGACAGCTGCCGGCCGCCCTCGCCGCGGGCGTCGATCCCGAGGACGACGGATACCAGTTCTGGGTGGCGACCGGCACCGACCCGGACGGCTCCCGGCTGTCCCTCGCCCTCTACGGCGCCTCCCGTACGGCCCGGGCCACCGGTCACCCGGTGGAACTGGTGACCCGGGGCCCCGAGGGCCTCCGTATCTGGCCCTTCGACGCGGACGGCACCCTCACCACACCCCCGGCCGGGCCGGCGGACGGCAACGAGGCCCCACCGGAGACGGACGGCTCGGCCGCCGTCTCCGCCACCGGTGTCTCCACCACCGGCGATCCGGCGCTCGACCGGGCGTGGGCGGACTTCGAGACCGCCGCCGCCGATCTCGACCGGGCCGTGGCCGACCACGACGCGGCGACCGACGACGAACGCGGGCTGCGGGAGCTGAGGCCCCTCGCGCAGGACGCCCTCGACCAGGCGGTCACGGCGCTGGACACGGCGGACGCCGCGGCCCGCCGGGCCGAGGCGGACGCCACGGCCGCCGAGCAGGCGGCCGACCGCGCCGACGCGGACACGAAGGCCCTCACCGACCGAGCCGACACCCTGGCCGGCGGGATCTCCGAGGCCCGCAGCGCCCTCGGCCTGCTCACCGACGCGATCGCCGAGGGAGAGCGCCAGGAGGTACGGCTCAGTGCCGAGACCAAGGCGGCCCGCCGCCGCCTGACCGAACTCACCAGCGCGTCCGCGGCGCCCCGAACCGCCCACTCCGGCACCCCGACGAGTGCCACGGCCACCGGCACGACGGCCGCTGCCCCGACCCCGACCCCGACCCCGACCACGACCACGACCGCGGCAGAGGCCCCTGCCCCGGACGCCGACGCGTCGGCGGTGCCCCCCACGCCGGACGCCCTCGCCGGACCGTCGGCGAACGGCGGCACGACCGTTCCCGTTCCGTCGCCCACCTCGGTGGGCGCGACCTCGTCGGACGGCGGCACCGCCGTCGCCCCGCCGCCCGCGTCGGACGGCATGCCCGGCCTCGCGGCCCCCGCCGACGGCAACGCCCCCGCCCTCGCCCCCCGTTCGGCCCGGCAGATCGACGAGGTCACCGCCGAGATCCGGGGCCTGGAAGCCGAACTCGCCCAGGTGCGGGCCGCTTTGGCGCGAGACCGTGGGACGGTCCGAGACACCCGGGCCGCCCTCGCCCGTGACGAGGCGGCGCTGAGCGAGGCGCGGGCGCAGCTCCCGGGCGCCCGGGCCACGGCGGACACCTTGCGCGCGAACGCCGGCACGGCCCGCCGGCACGCCGCTGACATGACCCTGGCCCGGGGCGACGCACGCGAAGCCCACGACCGGGCCGAGCGGGCGCTCGGCGACATCGACAGCGCGCTCGACAACGCCCTCGGCCGACGCGACGACGCCGCCGCCCGGCAGACCGCCGCGGGGACGGCGCTGCGGGGCGCGGCCGGCCCCGTGCTGGCCTCGGGCCCGTCGGCCCTGCCCGCGTCGCACAGCACACTGGCCACCACCGCCCCCCGCCGGCCCGGCTCGGGCCTGCCCCGCACGGCGGGCCCCTCGACCGGCAACACCCCACTCCCCGGCGACGAGGACTCGGACGACGACAACGACATCAGCACGGCGGACGAGGGCTCGGAGAGCGGCGACCACTCCGACGCGGACACCGAACTGACCACCCCCGACCTGCCGGCCCCCGCCCCACCCAAGGGCCCCGGCGGCCCTGCCGGAGACCCGGCCGACAGCGCCTCCGACCACGACGACAACGGCGGTACGTCCGGGAATCCCACCGACAAGGCCTTGGGCCACACGGACACGGACCCAGGCACGGACACGGGCACCCAGGAAGCCGGCAAGAACAAGGGCAAGGGCAAGGCCGTCGCCCAGGACGATCCCGCTGACCTGTCCACGGACGCCCACCGGACCGGCACCGACGACCCACAACCACACCCCGCCCCCTTCCAGGTGCGGGCGCCCCGGGGCCGTACCGTCCCCACCCGCGGCGACGGCCGGTGCCTGCTGTACACCTTCGTCGGCACCGACCCGGAGCGGGTACGGGACCGGCTGCCCGGTCTGCGCACCGAGGACCCGGCCCTCTACGCCTGGCTGGGCCGCCCGGCCGAAGTCCGCGCCGCTCTGGCCCAGTTCACCCATCGGCCGCCGAACTCCCCGCTGACCGTGACCGGCACCCGACTGACGGCGGCCGCCGAGCGCCTCCGCGCGCTGGCCGAGGACCGGCTGCTCACCGCGCGCGGCGACCGCCCGCTCCCGCACGACGCGGTCGGCCAGGTACGGCAGACGCTCGCGCTGTGGTTCGCGGACCGCACACAGGGCATGGACCGACCCCAACTCCTGGAAACCCTCCAGGAGTACGGCATCTCCGGAGTGACCGCGCCGGAGGACCTGAGCGATCTGAACACCCGCTACCGCGCCGCCCTGGCCGCAGACGGCGTACCCCACACCGGCGACCCCGGCGTACGGCAGATGTTCTCCTACCTCCAGGACACCGACCGGCTGCCCACGCCGGACGAACTGTCCGACGCGCAGCTGCTCCGGTTGCTGCGTCACGGCTACACCGACAGCCAGGCGCCTTTCACCGACGAGGAGTTGGCCCACGCGCTGGACGCGGTCGCGAACTGGTCGCGGTCGTGGGAAAGCAATCAGGGCGAGCTGTTCCTCCCGCTGCTGGCGGACACACTGGATGTGGCCGTGGAGGTGCTGCGGCCGGACCTGTCGACCGGCCTCGGCACCGTGACCCGCGTCGGCTCACCCACCGCCGACCGGGTCCTGGAGGTCCACTACACGCGTCTGAACCACTACAGCGCGAGTGATGCGGGTCCGGCTGCCGGTGCGGGGGCGACCTCGGCTTCGGCGGTGACGCCGTCGAATGCGCCCCGGCGGGCCGAGGACGCGCCCAGTCTTCAGCCGCCCGGCCGTTTCCGCCCCCCACCGCCGAGGGATCCCGACGACGATCTGCCGGCGGTGCGTGCCGCCGATCCGGTCGCCAGGGAGGACTGGTACGGGCTGCGGGCCCAGGCCCGGCCGGCGGTGTTGTCCACCGAGCGTTTCGATCCGCACGCCGACCAGAGCGATCCGCCCCGGCCGGGCACGCTCAGCGGTGCCACGACCCTCATCCGGGGCCGGGTCCGCCGTATCCAGGTGCCGGACGGCCGGCGGGTACGCGACTACACACTCACCCTTCCGGTGTCGGCGACCGACCCGGTGCTGATCGGCCGGCTCAACCAGCGCATCACCGGACTCCTGGACGCGCATCTCAACTCGGGGCTGGTGCTGCCGGTTTCGGGCGACCAGCTCCACGTCCAGGTCAATCTGGTCTCGGATCCGTCGCATCCGGAGGCGGTCACGCTCACCGAGACGCCTGCGCCGGGCCGGGCCAGTCAGCTGCGCCTCGACGTGCATCATTCCGACGCGGACCTGCTGCACGAGGTCCTGCACTATCTCGGTCTGCCCGACGAGCAGCGTGACAACGACTTCCTGCTGCGCAACCACCCCCACGCCACGGCCGTGCGCACCACCGGCGTGATGGCCACCACCCAGGCCCCGGTCGACATCCCGCGCCGCTACCTGCGCATCGTCGAGGCCGTCACGGACGCCACGACCCGGCTGTTCGACCACAGTGGGCCGGGCACCGGCACGCCCGCCGAGGATCTGGACGCCGTCCCGCTGCCCGCCGACACCCCACCCACCTGGCCCGCCTCCCACGCCCCGGTCGCACCGCCACCCGCGCCGGCCCGGTTCCCGTCCAGCTACGTGAACTCCTACGGCACGCTCCCGGACGGCACGGTCGGGCTGGTGTACGCGGAGCCGTTCTCCGACGAGGTGATCGAGGGGCTGCACCGGCAGGTCTACGACGAGCTGGGCCTGGACCCCGACGACCCGCCCGAGGCGGTGAGCGAGCAGGTGCGTGACGCGCTGAGCCGCGAGAACCTGGCGCTCCAGCTGCCGTATCTGCGTTCCAACGGCGGTCACCGCGTCACCGTCCGGGCCGGCGGCCGCGATCACACCGTCGACGTGCAGCTGACGCTCTCGGACCCGCGGTCCTCCCTGCGGCAGGGCCGCTTCGATCCCCGTGACCCGGACAAGCACGTCGAGCGGCGCGGGTTCGGCACCCGGGAGAACTTCTCCAGCCAGCCGTCCGGCACCTACCGCACGTTCCAGGTGCCATGGACCGGTACCTGGCCGATCGCGGCACCGACCGCGGTGCGGGCCCTGGACGGTTCGCTGTCGGCGGCCGTCACCCACAACCAGGCGAGCGACGCCACCACCGTCACCCAGGCCGTCCAGACCACCTCGGCCCAGCGCTCCAACGAGCCCTCGGACCCGGTGGAGTTCACCACCCACTGGCGGGTACGGGCCGACGCCCCCGCCGTCACCCCGGCGCCGCCCGCACCCGCGGCCACCGCCGCGCCCGTCCCCGCGGCCGACGGATGGAGCGCGCCGGCCTCGCACGGCCCCACCACCATCTGGTTCCCCCGTCACCTCACCACCGCCGACCCGGCGCCGGGTTCGCTGCCCGCGCCCGCCGCCCCGGCCGATCTCCCGCTCTACGGCGTCGACTCCGTGATCGACCCCAGGGCCCTGTACGAGCACGTCCACCAAACGTTCCACGCCGACCTGGACGACACCGCCGCAGGACAGGTCGCGGACTTCCTCTCCGAACAGGTGCTGCGCGGCACGCTGCCCATGCAGATCGACGGCGGGATCTACTCGCCCGTCCTCACGGACGCCGCGGGCAACGCGGTCGGCATGCTGCACCTGGTCACCGTGCCCACCGTCGGCACCCCCGAGCGGCAGAGCACCCCGGGCCAGATCAATCTCGAGAGCCATGTCGTCAACACCGCGAAGGTCGACCTCTCCTCCAAGTACACCAGCGGCATCGCGGTCAGCGGCAGCGCCGCCGCCGGCCTCACCGGCGACCACCGGCAGGGCCATCCGGACGCCTCCGGCACCGTGGGCGGCAGTCTCGGGCTGCGCGGGCAGACCCAGGCGACCGTCACCAACACCTACGGCGCGAGCAGTTCCGCCGGCACCATGCACGCCATCCGCACCAACCGGGGCCATCTGCTCACCCCGTCCGCCGTCACCCACCGCGTCACCCTGATACGGCCGGACGGGACGCAGACGGCGGCGCCCCCGCTGACCCGCACCCACGGCATGGACCTACGGGTCCTGAGCAAGGCCGACGCCACCGGCCACCCCCCGGCCGCCGCCGAGGTACGCGAACTCCCGGACTCCCTGGAGCGGCTGGACGGCGTCGGACTGAGCGCGGCCCCGCTCGACGTCACCGGCACGGACGGCATGTTCGACCGCGCGGAGGCATGGCTGCGCCGCGAGGGCTTCCTGCCGCCCGATCCCACCGCCCCCGGCGCGGCGGGGATCGGTGCCCGGCTGAGGCAGGCGGTGCGGGACCACGAACCCGAGCACCAGATCCGGCTGCACGCCCAGCTCAACAACCTGCGCCGGTTGCGCGAGGCCCGCTCCCGCACCGGGCTGCGCGCCGCCGCCGACGCCATGGTCGACGGCGGACACGCCCTGCACTTCGAGGTGCCCAACGCCACCGACACCGGGGTCCGCCGGGTCCGGCTGCTGCTCACCGCCGTCCGTGACGCCTCGCGCCAGAGCACCCACCGCCGGGTCCTGCCGGGCATCCAGGTCATGGGCCTGGCCCAGATGGCGGGCGGCGACAGCGAGCAGCGCGGCGAGTCGTACGGCGGCGCGATCGGCCCGATGGGCAGCGTCAGCGGGCCGCTGGGCGGCTGGGGCTCCCTGGGGTTCGGCGCCGACTACCAGTACGGCCACCAGGTCACCCACGGCGACACCGTGGGCGGCGCCACCGGGCACGACCAGTTCTACATCGGCACCGGCCAGGACAGCCACGACTTCGAGGTGCCGGTGCGGCTGGCCCTCGACCTGTACACGGACGACGGCGACCGGCCCGGCGAGCGGTTCGGGCAGGACGTGAACCAGGCTCTCGCCCCCGTCCCGGCCGGCGCGTCGACCGCCGCCGGCCCGCCCACGGTCCCCGGCGCGCTGCGGCTGGCGGTGCCGGACGGCCGTACCCACGCGCCCGCGGCGACCGCCGCACCGCCCGCCGCGCGCGCCGACGGGGCGCCCCGCCCGGCCGATGCCACCGACATGGCCCGGCTCGACGCGACCGACGCCACCGGCACCCCGCGCCCGGAGCTGGTGCGGATACCGGACGACGCCCTCATCGACACCGTGCGCGGCTCCGCGGCCATCGAGTCGGCCTTCCAGCGGGCCGCCGCCCGGATCCGCCGCGAGGCCCAGCCTGCGCCCGCCGCCACGGGCACCGGTCCGATCCTCCCCGTCACCGCCCCGACCGCCACCGGGACGGCGGCCGGAGCGGCGGGCCGCCCGGAGCGCGACGGTGTCTCGCCGCTCGCCGGACGGGGACTGACGGACAGCACGACACGCGCCGCCGAGACCCGGCACGCGGCGATCACCCCGGGCAGTCTCGTCGCCCACGGCCACCAGCTGTTCAAGAACTCCTACGTCGTGGAGGGCCTGAGCCTGCCGGGGACCCTCGCGGACGGCCAGTACTCCCTGGAGATCCAGGCCGTCGCGCACCGGCCCCGGCTGCTGGACACCACCCGGCAGTACCTGGAGACCGGTGTCGCGGCCACCGACAGCGCCCAGCAGCTCAAGTCCCTCGGAAAATCACATCAGTTCGGCAGGACCGGGGTCCTCACCCAGAATCCGCCCACCGCTCCCGCCGGCCCGGCGAACGCGGCCGGGCAGGGCAACACCGGCCCGGAGTCGGACGGTTCGGTCTCCACCAGCGCCCCCAGCCACAGTGCCAAGCCGTACAAGGGCCTGTTCAACCCGTCCGCGCGGCTCGGCCACGTCGCCCGCACCGACACCGCCGACACCCTCTCCGCGGCCACCGGAGTCAACCGCACCCCCACCGAGAGCGGTGCCCTGCACCGGGTGGTCGCCGACGTCACCTACCTGGTCACGGTCCGCGCCGGTTCCCGCACCCTGTTCAACGGGGTCGGCGGCCCCGGCACGATCACCCCCGTCACCTTCGCCGTCGACGTCCCGGACGGACTCCAGTTCCTCATGACACAGGGGCAACTCGCCCGGGACGCACGGTGGATGGGCTCGGTGCGCGGGCTCGCCCCGGCGCCGGCCCCCGCCCCCACGGCCGCGCTCCCGGCGCCGTACACCCGCAACCGGGAACTGGGACTCGGCGGCGTTCTCTCGGTCATCGAGTACCAGCGGCCCGTCGCCGCGCCCGTCCCCTCGACGGGGAACGCCCCGGGCCACATCCCGCTGGTGCCCGTCAGGCCCAGGGAGCGGCGCGGACAGGTGCGGCGCGAACTGCTGGAGCTGGTGGAGGCCGAGGCTCCCGGCGCGGTCACCCCGGGGCATTCCGGCTACCAGCCCGGCGTGCACAGCCGGATCGCGCAGCTCACCTCCACCGGCGGACTGCGCTCCCTGCCCGGACGCGGCCCGGACGGCACCCCGCGCCGGGCCACCACCCGCTTCCACTTCCGCCACCACGGATACGGCGGCGAGCGGCTGGTCGAGGTCACGCTGACGGCGGTGCCCCGGCGCACCCAGAACCTGGCCGCTGTCCGGGGTTCCTCGACCCCCGGCTCGGGCCTGGAGCAGTGGCAGTCGCACACCTCGTCCGGCCGCACCACCACCCGCGCCTCCGTCCGGCAGAAACAGCTCCCGGTCACGCTGACCACCCGCTATCTCCGCCCCCGTCAGGGCCCCGACCCGACCAGGGCGGACCGGGCCGCGCCGGTGTTCACCCCGCAGGCGGCCACCAGCAGATCCGCCCGGCGGGCGACCACCGCCGACAACCGGTTCTGGCTGCGCACCGACAACGGAGCCGACTTCGACGGTCTGGAGTACGACTACGTCCTGTCCGTCCGCTCGGCACTGGTCGCCGACTGGCCGCCCAATGTCGTGGGCGGGCTCATCCAGAACGGCGTCATCGCCTGGTCGGACGCGAACGGCGACGTACGCCGCTGGGTGGACGAGATGCTGGCGCGGGGCAATCCCCGCACGGGCAGCGTCCCGGTCCGGCTGACGCTCAGGTTCACCGGCACCGAGACCAACGCGCCCGTCCGGCCGGCCACGGTGACCGCGCCGTCCGTCGTCTCCGCCGTCGACCCGCGCAACACGGTGCTGCCCGGCCCCGCCCCCACCCCGTATCTCGCGGACGCGCAGATGTTCCACCCGGTGGGGCCGACCCCGGCGTTCGGCTTCGACGGCTGGGCGCATCTGGAGACGGCGCTCAACGACGTGGCGCCGCGGGGCGGACGCAGCTGGCACACACAGATCACCTCCGTCTCGGTGGAGGGACAGGCGGTCCGCCTCGGCCAGCTCATCCAGGCCGGGCGGGTCTCCCTCGACCGGCCCCGGCTGGCCGCCGACCTCACCCGCCGCATGCCCGGCACCACCCCCTTCGAGGGGGCACCGGCCGAGGCCCCGTCGATCTCGGTGACGCTCTACAACCCGCGCCGCGCCACGCACGCCGACGACGTCACCCTCGACCAGCTGCACAACACCACCGACACGGTGAGCACCGCCGCCGGCGCCGACCACTCCTTCGCCACCTCCTTCACCGAACTCCTCAGCGGCGACGACGGCAACCGGCAGCTCGCCGGACTCGGCGTACCGCTCGCCCAGCGGCAGACGCAGCCCTCCGCCTTCGGCGGCACCACCACCGGCAGCCGCCGCGACTGGCTCAAGTCCGGCAGTACCGCCGCCCCGGCGGCCGGGGCCCGCGGCACCCGCAGCCATGTCGTCGACGCCGACGTCCATCTGCTCGTGGAGGGGCCGGAGGGGACCCGCCACGTCACCGGCACCGTGACGCTCCGGGTCGAGGAACGCGATCTGCTCGGCCACGGCCTCATCACCCCGGCCGAGTCCCCGGCGAACGTCCACGACCTGCCCGCGCTGATCCCCGACTGGGCCACCGCCGCCGCGCACACCCTGCCCGACCGCCTGAACTCCGCGATCCCCGCCGGGAGTCACGGGGTGCAGTTCTGGGTCGCCCTCGGCGCCGACCCGGGAGGCGCCCGCCTCGGCCAGGCCCTCTACACGGCCTCCCGTACCGCCGTGCTCGGCAACCGGCCGGTGGAACTGATGACCCGCGACCCCCGGGGCATCCGCCGCTGGGAGTTCACGCCCGAAGGCGCCCTCGTCACCGCCGACCCCGGCCTCACCACCGCGTGGACCGCCTTCCACACCCAGGCCGAACTCCTGCACTCCGCCACCGACGTCCTCGCCGACACCCCGCGGCGGCTGAACGGCCTCACCTCCTCCCTCCAGCACGCCAACCGGGCGCACACCGACGCGGTGAACGCCCTCGGCCGGGCGGACGGCGCGGGGACGGCCGCGCTCACCGCCGAGAACGGCGCGAAGGCCGCGGCCGCCGCCTCCGCCAAGGCCGCCCGGGACGCCGAGGCCCTCGTCGAACGGCTGAAGCGGGGACTCGCCAAAGCCCGTGGTGACGTCAAGGCACTGCCCCCGGCGATCGAGCGGAGCGAGCGCGACGAGGCCCAGGGCCGCCGTGACCTCCAGACGGCGCTGGCCCGGCTGACCCAGGCCGAGAACACCGTGCGCGCCGAACGCGCGGCCGCGGCGGCGGCGAAGGGTGCGGGGACCGGGCAGGGCGGGTCGTCGAGCACCGCCCCGCCGACCGCGTCGGCCCCGCCGGCCGTGAGCGCCCCACCGCCGTCCGCGACCGGCGCCAAGCGCTCCCTCAGCCCCGCGGCCGATGTCGCCGACGACCCCCGGGTGCAGGCCGTGGTGCCCGCGATCACGGCCGCCGACGGCGCGATCCGGCAGGCCGTCGCCCGGCTCGCCACCGACCGGGCGGCCCTCAGCCGGGCCCAGCAGATCGTCACCCTCGGACCGGCCCGCATCCAGCGGGCGCAGGAGGACCACAGGAAGGCCAAGGCGGACGCGGAGCGGGACGCGGACATCGTCGTCCGCCGGGGCGAGGACCTGCGGATCGCCAGGCTCCGCCAGGCCCGCGCCCAGGGCCATGTGAACCGCGCCCAGGCCAAGGTCAGCCGCCGCAACAAGGGGCTCGCCGACGCCGTCACCGCACAACAGCGGGCCGCCGCCGACCAGATGGCGGCCACCGCCGCACTGCCGGGCCTGTCCACCGCCGTCCAGGACGCCGCCCCGACGCCCGAACAGTCACTGCGGACCACCTTCGCGACCACCCCGCCCCGCTGGCCCGACCCCGACGGCCGCCCCGCCCCCCTCCCGGCCGGCGGCCAGACCCACGACGCGACCGCGAGCCCCGCCACCACGACCGGCGGCACCGGCACCACGGGGACGAACGCCACCACGGCCGCGACCACGTCGAAGAAGACGGCCCCGGCCAAGTCCGGCACGAGCGGCGGCAAGAGCACCGGCAAGAGCACCGGCACGGGCACGAAGACCGCCACCGGCGCGAGCGGCGGCAAGACGGCGGGCAAGCCCACGGCAACGGCCACGGACAAGGGCAAGGCGACCGACAAGGGCAAGAGCACGCTCGTGCCGCCGCCCCCGCCACCCGCCACGACCACGGCGTCCGCCGCCGCGCCGTCCCCGTACGTCACGCCGCGCGGCAACGGCATCCCCACCCCCGGCGACGGCAGCTGCCTGCTGTACGCCGTCATCGGCAGCGCGCCCCAACTGGTCGGCGCACGGCTGCAACAGGCCAATCCGGCGGCGCTCGGCGCGGCCACCGCCGGCTGGCTCGCACAGCCCAACCTCGTACGGCAGACCCTCGTGGCCCTGACCCACAACCCTGCGACCGCCGTCCAGGGATCCGGTCATCTGCGGGCCGTACGGCAGGCGTTGCAGAACCTGGTGCTGGCCCGGCTCACGGCGGCCCGCAACGGCACCCGGCCGCTCCCGCCGCAGGTGCTCGGCCAGGTCCGGGGCGTCCTCGTCCGCCGGTTCGCGACGACGGTCCAGGCCATGCCGATCGCCAGGGTCAACAGCGAACTGGCCCTGTACGGCATCCATGGTGTGACCCGCGCCGAGGACATGGACCCGGTCGATCTCCAGACCCGTTACGCGCAAGCCGTCTCGACACCCGGCGCGCCGCCCGGACCGGCCGGCAGCCCGCCCAGCAACCGGCGCATGTTCACCTACCTGCGTGCGGTGAACATGCTGCCGACGCTCGCCACCATGACCCTGCCCGAGCGCCGGGCGCTGCTGCTGGCCGGCTATCACCGGAGCACCGCCGCCCTCACACCGGCCGAGGAGACAGAGCTCAGCCGTGCGGTGCAGAACTGGGCCGGCGTGTGGATGAACCAGATCGGGGACACCTTCCTGCCGCTGCTGGCCGACACCCTCGGCGTCCCGATCGACGTCTTCCAGCCGGTGTCCGCCGCACTCGCCGGTACCACCGCGACCGGCGGTCCCCGAGGCATCGTCCTGCGGTACGGCCCGACCACCAACGTGCCCGCGGTGGAGCTGTACTACACGGGGCTGAATCACTACAGCGCGAGTGACGCGGGTCCGGTTGCCGGTGCGGGGGCGACGGCGACTTCGTCGGTCACGCCGTCGAACGCGCCGCGGCGGGCGGAGGACGCGCCCAGTGTTCAGCCGCCGGGCGGTTTCCGTCCCGCCCCCGAGCGGGATCCGGAGGACGATCTGCCGGCGTTGCGTGCGGCCGATCCGGTCGCCAGGGAGGAGTGGTACGGGCTGCGTGGGCAAGCTCGTGCGGCGGTGTTGTCGACGGAGCGTTTCGATCCGCACGCCGATCAGAGCAATCCGCCCCGCCCGGGCACGCTCAGCGGTGCCACCACGCTGATCCGGGGGCGGGTGCGCCGTATCCATGCGGGGGACGGCCGCAGGGTGGTGCGTGACTACACACTCACCCTTCCGGTGGCCGCCACCGATCCGGCCGTGATCGGCCGGCTCAACGAGCGGATCGGCGCTCTGGTGGCCGCGCATCTCAACTCCGGTCTGGTGCTGCCGGTTTCGGGTGATCAGCTCCACGTCAACGTCGCCTTGGTCGCTGATCCGTCGCATCCGGAGGCGGTCACGCTCACGGACACGCCCGCGCCCGCCCGGGCCAGTCAGCTCCACCTCGACGTGAACCATTCCGATGCCGATCTGCTGCACGAGGTCCTGCATTACCTGGGTCTGCCCGACGAGCAGCGGGACAACGACTTCCTGCTGCGCAACCATCCCCACGCCACGGCCGTGCGCACCACGGGCGTGATGGCGACGACCGAGGCGCCGGTGCACATCCCGCGCCGGTATCTGCGCATCGTGGAGAGCGTCACGGACGCCACGACCCGGCTGTTCGACCACAGTGGGCCGGGCACCGGCACGCCCGCCGAGGATCTGGACGCCGTCCCGCTGCCCGCCGACACCCCACCCACCTGGCCCGCCTCCCACGCGCCAGAGGCCGCCATGGAGCCCCGGGAGCCGGAGAACCGGAATGACCCTGCTCCGGAGACATTCGTCCGTGTGCTGGCCGGGCTGCTCGGCCCCTCCGCCACCGCCCCCGCCTGGACCCGGGACCGTGACCCGCACGGCGCCCTGGTCGCCTGGGCCCGGGGTGACGTGGCGGCACACGGCGCTCCCGACGACGCGGGGCTGCCGGGCCCCGGCACCTCCGTGGAGACCGGGGCGCTGGCCGAGATCGGCGCCCTCACCGAGGAACTGCGCGCCCAGTCGATCCTCCAGAACGGCACGGTGACGGTCGCGGAGGCCGGGCTCGACGACGCCGCACGCCTCGCCCTGGTACTGGCCCGTCCGGACACCTCCGCCTACGCGTTCACCCTGGCGGCACTCGTCGCACGGGACATCGGGCGCCCGGTGCGGGTCCTCGTGCCCGGCGGCCGTAGCCACCTCTTCGGCCCGGCCGCCGACGGTGCCGCGCTGACCCTGTACTTCGACGGCGACCGGTTCTCGGCCACCCCGCCCGTCCCCCACGACGACTGACCGGTCGACACCCCCCATCACCTTTTCTGGAAGGAACCGCATGTCCGGCAAGAACAGCCCGCAGCATCAGGCAGCGACGGGCGACCCGGAGCCCCGGCCTGCCCCGGCCGCCCCTGCGGGCGGCGCCTCCCACGGGGAGCCCGGCCCGGTCCCGGACACGTCCGCGGACGGCGCCCGCAAGGCCACGGCCCCGGCAGGAGCGGCGCCCGCGCCCACGAGCGCCGGCACAGCGACCGACCCGGACGAGGCCGAACCGGAGATCGAGACGGAGACCGCCGCGAGAGCGGAAGCGGTGCTCACGGCCCGGCCCCGTCCCACCACCGAGCCCCGCCCCACCACCGAGCCCCGTCCCGCCGCCGAACTCACGGGCACGACCAGGAAGCCCGGTGCCGAGGCAGGCACGACGCCACCGACGAGCGCCGCCGTCACCGCCACACCCCCGAACGCACACCCCGACGCCGACCTCGGCGCCGGCACCCGCGCCGCCTCCGCCCCCGACACCGACACCCGCGCCGTCCCCGACACCGACGCCCCCGCCGGTGTCGCGGCCGGTGCGGGCGACGTGGCGGGTCCCGGGTTCGGCCGGCCGTCGCGGGGGCTGCTGGCCGGCGCCGCCATCGCCGGGGCGCTGCTGATCGGGGTGCCGTTCCTGGTGTCCGGGGTGCTCGGCGGGTCGGGCTCGGACGGGAAGGCGTCGGGGCGGGTGGCCGACGCCGGCACCGTGCTGAACGGGGCGACGACGGACGCCGGTGCGGGCGCGTACGGCTCGGCCTCCCCGGACCCGTCGTCCTCCTCGCCGACCCCGCCGTCCTCGCCCGCGCACCCGAGGAGCGGCGGCGGGAACGCGGCGAAGCAGGGCGGGGGAGCCGCGGCGGCCGGTGCGGGGGCGGCCGGTGGCGGGGTGGTCGCGCGCAGCTCGGCGCAGGCCCCCAAGAAGGCGTCCTCCGGCGGTACGAAGGGTTCCACCGGGGCGAAGGCGACGGTCACGGTGACCAGCGCCCCCGGCACGACCATCTACAGCCACGCCTCCAACCGGTGCATCGAGGTGGTGGGACACAAGGGCGCCGACGGCAAGCCCCTGCAGATCTGGGACTGCAACGGTCGTGACTGGCAGAAGTGGGACTTCCGTTCCGACGGCACGGTCCGCTCGATGGGCCTGTGCATGGACGTCGCCTGGGGCTCCGCCCAGAACGGTGCCGCGATCCAGCTCGCGGTGTGCAGCGGCAACCCGGCCCAGCAGTTCCGCCTCAACTCCAGCAACGACCTGGTCAACCCGCAGGCGAACAAGTGCGTGGACGTCAAGGACCAGAAGACCGGCAACGGCACCCGGCTGCAGCTGTGGGACTGCAACGGCCAGGACAACCAGAAGTGGAGCACCCGCTGACCGTGGCCGGCCCCGTCCGCACCGGTGCCCCGGGTCTCGATCATGCCGGGGCCGGGAGGGTCAGTATGCTCGTCCCATGCAGCGGTCGGAGGTGGGTGACCTGAGAACATGCTGAGAGAGGTCACCGCGACCCGCTATGTCGAGCCGCTGCGCTCCGGCGGCTCCGTGCCCGGTGTCGTCGAGGCCGACGACCTGGGTACCTACGTCGTGAAGTTCACGGCCTCCGCGCAGGGCCACAAGGCGCTGGTCGCCGAGGTGATCGTCGGCGAGCTGGCGCGGGCGCTGGGCCTGCGCTTCCCCGAGCTGGTGCTGGTCCACTTCGACCCCGCGATCGCCGCCGGCGAGCCCCACCAGGAGGTCCGCGACCTGCACAGCGCGAGCCAGGGCCGCAACCTCGGCATGGACTATCTGCCGGGGGCGAGGGACTTCACCCCGGAGGTCGCGAAGACCTTCCGGGTGGATCCGGCCGAGGCGGGCCGGATCGTCTGGCTGGACGCGCTCACGGTCAACGTCGACCGCACGGTGCACAGCTCCAACCTGATGGTCTGGCCGACGCTCGGCGTCGCACCCCCGCGCCTGTGGCTGATCGACCACGGCGCGGCCCTCGTCTTCCACCACCGCTGGGACACCACCGACCCCGCGAAGCGCTACGACTTCCGCCACCACGCCCTCGGCCACTACGCGCCCGACGTACGGGCCGCCGACGCCGAACTCGCGCCCAGGGTGACGCGGGAGCTGCTGCGGGAGATCGTCGCCGAGGTACCGGACGCCTGGCTGACGGACTTCGGTTCGCCCGCCGAGATGCGCGAGGCGTATGTCGGCTACCTCCACGCGCGCGTGCGGGCCTCCGCCGACTGGCTCCCCACCGACTTCCCCACCCGGGAGGAACTCGCCGCCGAGGAGGCCCTGCGGGCGGCCAGGACACAGCAGGCGCGGCCGCGATGGCTCAAGCGGGTCCCCGACCTGCACGGCGAACCGGCCGCGGAACACGATTGGTCGGTGCACCTCGGATGAGTCCCGTCGTACAGATCGAGTACTGCACCCAGTGCCGCTGGCTGCCCCGCGCGGCCTGGCTGGCGCAGGAGCTGCTCACCACCTTCGAGGCGGAGCTGGGCGAGCTGTCGCTCAAGCCCGGCACGGGCGGGGTGTTCGTGGTGCGGGTCGACGACGAGGTCGTCTGGGACCGCCGGGAGCAGGGCTTTCCCGAGCCGACGGCCGTGAAGCAGGCCGTACGCGACCGAGTGGCCCCGGGGAAGTCCCTGGGCCACTCGGACAAGTGACGGCTCGTCAGTTCTTCTTCGGTGCTCAGCCGCGCAGCTGCTCGTACGCCGGCAGGGTCAGGAAGTCCGCGTAGTCGGCGTCCAGGGAGACCTGGAGGAGCAGGTCGTGGGCCTGCTGCCAGTGGCCGGCCGCGAAGGCCTCCTCGCCGATCTCCTGGCGGATGTTCGAGAGTTCCTCGGCGGCGACCTTGCGGGCCAGTTCCGGGGTGGCGAGTTCGCCGTTCTCGAACTTCACTCCCGCGTTGATCCACTGCCAGATCTGCGAGCGGGAGATCTCCGCGGTCGCCGCGTCCTCCATGAGGTTGAAGATGGCGACCGCGCCGAGCCCGCGCAGCCAGGCCTCGATGTAACGGATGCCGACCTGGACGGCGTTGACCAGTCCGTTGTACGTCGGCCTGGCGTCGAGGGAGTCGACGGCGATCAGGTCGGCGGCCTCGACGTGGACGTCCTCGCGCAGCCGGTCCTTCTGGTTCGGCCTGTCGCCGAGGACCTTGTCGAAGGACTCCATGGCGATCGGGACCAGGTCGGGGTGCGCGACCCAGGAGCCGTCGAAGCCGTCGGCGGCCTCGCGGTCCTTGTCGGCGCGGACCTTCTCGAAGGCCACCTTGTTGACCTCGGCGTCCCGGCGGGACGGGATGAACGCCGCCATGCCGCCGATCGCGTGCGCGCCGCGCTTGTGGCAGGTACGGACGAGGAGTTCGGTGTACGCGCGCATGAACGGGGCCGTCATCGTGACCAGGTTGCGGTCCGGGAGGACGAACTTGGCGCCCCCGTCACGGAAGTTCTTGACGATGGAGAAGAGGTAGTCCCAGCGGCCCGCGTTCAACCCCGAGGCGTGGTCGCGCAGTTCGTAGAGGATCTCCTCCATCTCGTACGCCGCCGTGATCGTCTCGATGAGGACGGTGGCGCGGATGGTGCCCTGCGGGATGCCGACGTAGTCCTGCGCGAAGACGAACACGTCGTTCCACAGCCGGGCTTCGAGGTGCGACTCGGTCTTCGGGAGGTAGAAGTAGGGGCCCTTGCCGAGGTCGAGCAGGCGCTGCGCGTTGTGGAAGAAGTAGAGGCCGAAGTCGACGAAGGCGCCAGGCACGGCGTTGCCGTCGGCGTCGACGAGGTGGCGCTCGGCGAGGTGCCAGCCGCGCGGGCGCATGACGACCGTGGCGAGCTCCTCGTCCGGGCGCAGGGCGTACGACTTGCCGGACCTCTCGTCGGTGAAGTCGATGCGACGGGTGTAGGCGTCGGCCAGGTTGACCTGACCGAGGACCACGTTCTCCCAGGTGGGCGCGGAGGCGTCCTCGAAGTCCGCGAGCCAGATCCTGGCGCCGGAGTTGAGGGCGTTGACGGTCATCTTGCGGTCGGTGGGGCCGGTGATCTCCACCCGGCGGTCGTTCAGGGCCGCGGGGGAGGGGGCCACCTTCCAGGAGTCGTCCGCGCGGATCGCGGCCGTCTCGGGGAGGAAGTCGAGGGTGGAGGTGCGGGCGATCTCGGCGCGGCGCTCGGCGCGGCGGGCGAGGAGTTCGTCACGGCGCGGTGTGAACCGCCGGTGCAGCTCGGCCACGAAGGCGAGCGCCGCCCCGGTGAGGACCTCCTCCTGCCGCGGCAGGGGCTCGGCGTCGACGATGGCCAGCGGGGACGGCGCTGGTGCGGACATGAGCGGTCACTTCCTTCAGCGGTGGCACCGGGTGCCAGTGGAACGAGGTACGGCGAGCGGCACCCTCACAACGACAGGGTGCTTCTGAACAGTGGATACTAGTTTCCTCATTGTGGAAGTTCAATGGTTTGTTGATATCGAGATTCTCCGGGTCGAGGGAGGGTGGCGCTCGGTGCCACCGCGCTCACTCCAGGTTCACTCAAGGTGGCCCAGATCGGCCGCCGTGTCGATGTCGTACGGCTCGGCCACGTCCCCGCACTCCACGAGCGTGACCGACGGCTCGTGCGCCCTCAGATAGGCGCGGGCCCCGCGGTCCCCGGTGGCGCTCTCGGCGATGCCCGCCCAGTGCGCGGCGCCGAGGAGGACGGGATGCCCGCGGACGCCGTCGTAGGCGGCGCAGACGAGGGACGCGTCCCCCTCGTACGCCCGCACCACCCGCCGCACCGCCGCCGCGCCGATCCCCGGCTGGTCGACGAGCGAGACGAGCGCCGCCCCGGCCCCCGTCCCGGCGAGCGAGTCCAGTCCGGCCCGCAGTGAACTCCCCATGCCCTCCTCCCACCCCGGGTTGTCGACGACCACGCACCCCTCCAGCTCCGCCTCGTCCCGTACGGCGCCGGCCCGCGCCCCCAGGACCACATGGACGCGGGTGCAGCCCGCCGCGCGCAGTACCCCGACCGCGTGTTCGACGAGTGGTCGTCCACGATGCCGGAGCAGTGCCTTGGGCCGCCCGCCGAGCCGTCGGCCGCCGCCCGCGGCGAGTACGAGCCCGGCCACCTGCCGTTCGTTGTCCGTCATGGGTCCTGCATACCTGACGTCGAGGCGGGTGCCCGGTTTCCAGGGGCTGAATTTCGGTCCGCACGGTGGCGCACCCGGCCTCGGGTGGCGTTTACTGACCCGCGTCCCCCGGCGCCCGACCAACGCCACGGGGGCCCGGGGCGGGATCACCACATGACGGCGCACAGAGACGTGCGCGGGGGAGAGCTGTGTTGCGGAGCTTGGGGCAGAGGCCAGTGACCGGCAGCGACGAGGACCCGAGAGTGGCGGAACTGCGGACGGCCGTGTCCCGGCTGCGCCGTGAACTCGCCGCGCATCCGGCCGAGTTCCCCGACCGCGCCATCGCCGAGGACGAACTCGCCGCACTCGCCGCGATGACGCTCTACGGCGCCCCCGAGATCCCCCGGCTGCGGCGGTCGCTGCTGCTGATCGCGGGAGCCATCGGGTCGGTGAGCGCGCTGTCGCGGGGGCTGACGGACGTACGGAACGCCGTGGAACTGTTCGGGGAGCCGCGCCGCTAGGCCCCTAGATCCCCTGGAGGGGAAAGGAGCCCCGGTAGCCCGCTTCGGGTCCGCGGTGCTCGAACTGCTCGCACAGCCAGGTCTCCTGGACGAACTCGGTGAGCTCGTCCCAGATCGCGAAGACGCCGTGCGGTCCGTGCTTGCCGTGCACCTGACGGTAGCGGTCCCTGACGTCACGGAAGCAGGCCAGGCCGCCCATCAGCGGGGCGCCCGCCGGGTGGTAGTCGGACCAGGCGCAGGCGACGCAGGCGCGGATGCGGGATCCCGCCGGCAGCCGGCGCCCGATGTCGCTCAGCGCGTTCTCGAAGTCCGAGTGATGGTCCGCGCCGCGGTACTCGTCGTCGCCGAGGCGCAGGGTGACGGTGAGCGTCTCGGCGTCCAGACCCCGTGGCGGCCGCGGGTCGCCGAGCCGCAGGACACAGTGCAGCGCCCCGGTCCGCACGCCGCCGTCCTGCTCGACGGGCAGCGGCACCGTCCACTCCAGCACACAGGAACACAGCCCCCCGTGATGGAAGCTGAAGGCGGTCTCGGGCGGCTCCCCGTCCAGGGCGCCCAGATCGTCCATGTCGGAGCCCTCGAAGCGCACGCCCCTGATCGTCGTACGGATCATGCCCCGGCCGTCCGACTCGAAGACGACGTCCTGCGCGCCGTGCCGGTCGGTGTACCGGCCCGGCCAGCGCCGCACCGCCGTCACGCCGGGGTCTGGGTGGCCAGCGCCTCCGACAGCTCCCGCGCCACCTGCTGCAGCACCGGCACGATCCGGTCCGTCGCCGTCTCGGTGACCCGCCCCGCCGGACCGGAGATCGAGATCGCCGCAGCGGTGGGGGAGCCCGGGACGGAGACCGCGAGACAGCGGACGCCCATCTCCTGCTCGTTGTCGTCCACGGCGTACCCGGCGCGGCGCACGTCCGCCAGAGCGGCCAGGAACCCCTCCGCCGTGGTGATCGTCTTCTCCGTCGCGGCCGGCATGCCCGTGCGGGACAGCAGCGCCCGCACCTCGTCGTCCGGGACGTCCGCCAGCAGCGCCTTGCCCACACCCGTGGAGTGCGGCAGGACCCGTCGGCCGACCTCGGTGAACATCCGCATCGAGTGCTTGGACGGCACCTGGGCGACGTACACGATCTCGTCGCCGTCGAGCAGTGCCATGTTGGCGGTCTCGCCGGTCTCCTCGACCAGACGGGCCAGATGGGGGCGCGCCCAGGTCCCGAGCAGCCGGGACGCCGACTCGCCGAGGCGGATCAGCCGCGGGCCGAGCGCGTACCGCCGATTCGGCTGCTGACGGACGTAACCGCAGGCCACGAGCGTGCGCATCAGGCGGTGAATGGTCGGCAGCGGCAGTCCGCTGCTCGCGGAGAGCTCACTCAGACCGACCTCGCCGCCCGCGTCGGCCATCCGCTCCAGCAGATCGAAGGCGCGCTCGAGGGACTGGACCCCGCCACTGGTGGACTTGGCGGAGTCGGTGGTGCTGGCGCTGGACGTCGGCACGGCGCGTTCCTTTCGGGGCTGGCAGGAAGGGCAGAAGCCTACCCGGCAGTCGGTTGACTGCCCGCTGGCGCGTAGCTACGTTCTGCTTGCTGGAAGTCTAATTCCGCCTTGTGGAAACGTCCAGAGTGGAGGTGTCGGGGGCACCCTGGACAAGTGTGCCCTTGACGGCGCGAGAGCGGGAGTGAAGACTCCTTCAACAGAAAGTTGAATTCCGTTACGCGGAAGTTAAGGGCGTTTCCCCGGCGTAACGGAGGCGGCAGAGAGGGGTTCGGGTGTCCGACGGAGAACTGGTGCTGCGCTCGACGCGCGTCATCACACCCGAGGGGACGCGCGCCGCCTCGGTCGCGGTCGCCGACGGGAGGATCACGGCCGTACTGCCCTACGACGCTCCCGTCCCGGAGGGGGCCCGCATCGAGGACGTGGGCGACCATGTCGTGCTGCCCGGCCTGGTCGACACCCATGTGCACGTCAACGATCCCGGCCGCACCGAGTGGGAGGGCTTCTGGACCGCCACGCGCGCGGCGGCGGCCGGCGGCATCACCACCCTCGTCGACATGCCCCTGAACTCCCTTCCCCCGACCACGACGGTCGACCACCTCCGTGTCAAGCGGGACGTCGCCGCCGACAAGGCGCACATCGACGTCGGCTTCTGGGGCGGCGCCCTGCCCGGCAACGTCAAGGACCTGCGGCCGCTGCACGAGGCCGGTGTCTTCGGCTTCAAGGCGTTCCTGTCCCCGTCCGGGGTCGACGAGTTCCCGCACCTCGACCAGGACGGACTGGCCCGGTCCCTGGCCGAGATCGCCTCCTTCGGCGGGCTGCTGATCGTGCACGCCGAGGACCCGCACCACCTGGACGCGGCCCCGCAGCAGGGCGGCCCCAGGTACGCCGACTTCCTCGCCTCCCGCCCGCGCGACGCCGAGGACACCGCGATCGCCCAGTTGATCGCCCAGGCGAAACGCCTCGACGCGCGCGTGCACGTGCTGCACCTGTCGTCGTCCGACGCGCTGCCGCTGATCGCCGAGGCCAAGGCGGAGGGCGTCCGCATCACCGTCGAGACCTGCCCGCACTACCTCACCCTCACCGCCGAGGAAGTCCCCGACGGCGCGAGCGAGTTCAAGTGCTGCCCGCCGATCCGCGAGTCGGCCAACCAGGACCTGCTGTGGCGGGCGCTGGCCGACGGCACCATCGACTGCGTGGTCACCGACCACTCGCCGTCCACGGCCGACCTCAAGACCGACGACTTCGCGACCGCCTGGGGCGGGATCTCGGGCCTGCAGCTGAGCCTCGCCGCCGTCTGGACGGAGGCCCGCAGGCGCGGCCACGGTCTGGAGGACGTGGTGCGCTGGATGTCCGCCCGGACGGCGCGGCTCGTGGGCCTGGACAGCAAGGGCGCCATCGAGGCCGGCCGCGACGCCGACTTCGCGGTCCTCGCCCCCGACGAGACGTTCACCGTGGACCCGGCCGCCCTCCAGCACCGCAACCGCGTCACGGCCTACGCCGGCAGGACCCTGTACGGCGTGGTGAAGTCGACCTGGCTGCGCGGCCGACGCATCGTGGCGGACGGCGAGTTCACCGAGCCGAGGGGGCGCCTGCTCACCCGCGACCACTGATCCCGTTCCACCGCACCCGCAGCGGCCGACTCCCGAAAGGCATCCATCCCGTGACGGCGATTCCCAGTTTCACCGGCGACGCGAACCCGTACGGAGGCGGCGACCCGTACGCCGACTACCGCACCGCCGACTTCCCCTTCACCCAGTACGCCAACCTCGCCGACCGGCGGCTCGGCGCCGGTGTCATCGCCGCCAACGACGAGTTCTTCGCCCAGCGGGAGAACCTGCTGGTGCCCGGGCGGGCCGAGTTCGACCCCGAGCACTTCGGGCACAAGGGCAAGATCATGGACGGCTGGGAGACCCGGCGCCGGCGCGGCGCGAGCGCCGAACACCCGTGGCCGACGGCGGACGACCACGACTGGGCGCTGGTGCGCCTCGGCGCCCCCGGCGTGATCCGGGGGATCGTGGTCGACACGGCCCACTTCCGGGGCAACTACCCGCAGGCCGTGTCGGTGGAGGGCACCTCCGTGGACGGCTCGCCCTCCCCCGGGGAACTCCTCGGCGACGAGGTGAAGTGGACCACCCTCGTCCCGCGCACCCCGGTCGGCGGCCACGCGGCGAATGGTTTCTCCATCTCCGTGGAGCAGCGCTTCACGCATCTGCGGGTCAACCAGCACCCCGACGGCGGCATCGCGCGCCTGCGGGTGTACGGCGAGGTGGTCCCCGACCCGGGGTGGCTCCAGACCCTCGGCACCTTCGACGTGGTCGCCCTGGAGAACGGCGGCCGGGCCGAGGACGCCTCCAACCTCTTCTACTCCCCGGCGTCCAACACCATCCAGCCGGGCCGCTCCCGCAAGATGGACGACGGCTGGGAGACGCGCCGCCGCCGCGACCGGGGCAACGACTGGATCCGCTACCGGCTGGCGGCCCAGGCGCAGATCCGCGCGGTCGAGATCGACACGGCCTACCTCAAGGGCAACAGCGCGGGCTGGGCCTCGGTGTCCGTCAGGGACGGCGAGAGCGGTGAGTGGACCGAGATCGTCCCGCGCACCCGCCTCCAGCCCGACACCAACCACCGCTTCGTCCTGCCGGCCCCGGCGACCGGCACCCACGCGCGCGTGGACATCTACCCCGACGGCGGGATCTCCCGCCTGCGCCTGTTCGGCTCCCTGACCCCGCAGGGCGCGGCGGGGCTGGCGGCACGGCACCAGGAACTCGGCGGCTGAACCCGGGGCGCACCGGTGGGCCGGAACCGGTGCGCGTCCGCCCGGAACTCTTTCGTCCGTCTCCGGCGTTGGCTCCGTGTGACCCTTCAGCAAGAGATCGTCGGCAACGCCATGCAGATGGCGGTCGTCAACCTGCGCCCCGGCCAGACCGTGTACTGCGAGGCCGGGAAGTTCCTGTTCAAGACGGTGAACGTGACCATGGAGACCCGCCTCTCCGGCCCGTCCGGCAACGGCGGGGGCCAGCAGCAGGGCGGCGGCGGTGGCATGGGCGGCATGCTGCGCCAGGCCATGGGCACCGCCATGCAGGTCGGCCAGCGCATGCTCGCGGGTGAGTCGCTGGCCTTCCAGTACTTCACCTCCCAGGGCGGCGAGGGCACCGTCGGCTTCGCCGGCGTGCTCCCCGGCGAGATGCGCGCCCTGGAGCTCGACGGCACCCGCGCGTGGTTCGCCGAGAAGGACGCCTTCGTGGCCGCCGAATCCACTGTCGACTTCGGTATCGCCTTCCAGGGCGGCCGCACCGGCATGAGCGGCGGCGAGGGCTTCGTCCTGGAGAAGTTCACCGGGCACGGCACGGTGATCATCGCGGGCGCCGGCAACTTCATCGACCTCAACCCGGCCGACTTCGGCGGCCGTATCGAGGTCGACACGGGCTGCGTGGTCGCCTTCGAGGAGGGCATCCAGTACGGCGTCCAGCGCATCGGCGGCCTGAACCGCCAGGGCATGATGAACGCCGTCTTCGGCGGCGAGGGCCTCTCCCTGGCCACCCTGGAGGGCAACGGGCGGGTGATCCTGCAGTCCCTCACCATCGAGAGCCTCGCCAACGCCCTCAAGAAGGCGCAGGGCGGCGACAAGCAGGGCCCGACCGGCGGCCTCTTCTCGACGCACGCCGGCTGAGGTGCCCCGCGGACGACCGATGAGTTGCGGGTGCCGGCGGGGTCTGAGGTGATGACCACAGACCCCGCACCAGGAAGCAGGCACCTGCCATGGGCAAGCTCGTCTCCACGATCTTCGTCACGCTCGACGGCGTCTATCAGGCACCCGGCGGTCCCCAGGAGGACACCCGCGGTGGCTTCGAGCACGGCGGCTGGAGCTTCGTCTACGGCGACGACGACTTCGGCCGGTTCATCACCGAGGTCTTCGAACGCCCCGCCGCGTTCCTCCTCGGCCGCCGTACGTACGACATCTTCTCCTCCTACTGGCCCAGGGTGACCGACCCCGACAATCTGGTCGCCGCCCAGCTCAACGCCCTGCCGAAGTTCGTCGCCTCGGCGACCCTGACCGACCCCGGGTGGGCGCACACCAGCGTGCTCGGCGGCGACCTCGCCAAGGAGGTCACCGCCCTCAAGGAACGCACGGACGGCGAGCTCCAGGTGCACGGCAGCGGCGCCCTCGTCCGGTCCCTGCTCGCGCTCGACCTCGTGGACACACTCCACCTGGCGACGTTCCCGGTGGTGCTCGGCTCCGGTTTCCGCCTCCTGACGGAGGGCGCGCGGCCGACGAAGTTCCGGCACACGGGCGGCCGCGTCACCTCGGCCGGCGTCTCCATCCAGACGTACGACCTGGCCGGACGCCCGGACTACGGCGAGTACACCCTCCCCGAGAACGCCTGACGGGACTGTAGGGCCCTTCTGGCGGAGATCCACCAAAAGGGCCCTGGCCGCGGTGGGGCGCGTCAGTGCCGGGTCAGCGGCGGGTGCCGCAGCCCGGGCAGAACGCCGCGCCGTCCGGCAGCGCGGCGGAGCAGGAGGCGCACTGGGCGGACTGGGCCAGATGATGGCCGCAGCCGGAGCAGTAGGCGGCCCCATGGGTCTCGGTCCGGCACCGGGGGCAGACCAACTGCCGGGGCGTGCTGGGGTCGTAGGCCTGCCCGGCCTGCTGCCCGGCGGCGTACGCCCGCTGGGAGGCCATGTCGTTGAGGCCGCGCTGCTGGGCCGCCATGGCCTCGGCCGCGGTGTCCGGGGCGCAGTGCAGACACAGTCCCTGCGCGGCGTTCCAGCAGCGGCCGCAGACGTAGTCGGTGCAGCGCGCGCAGCGGTTGAAATGCCCCTGCGCGTTGTTGATCGCCCGCTGGAAGGCATGGTCGCGGGCCTGACCCCAGCCGGCCCCCGCGAGTCCGTCGGCCGCGGACGAGACGCCCCTGCCCGCACTGCCGAGCAGGCTCCACGCCATGTCGACGCCCTTGCCGAGCCAGGTCGCGGCCCGCTCACCCGCGTACGGCTCGAACGGCGAGCGCCAGGTGTCGTAGCAGCGAGAACAGGAGAACTCGAACTGGAAACCGGCACCGGTGCCGTTGCGCTCGCACAGGTCCCGGTAGTTGTTGCTGAAGTAGAGCTCGCTGCTCATGTCTTACCCCCACAGTTCAGGCCGTCGGCAACCCCTGCCCTACGACGCCGGCAGCAGAGTACTGGTTCTCGCCAACGGTCCGGCAGTTGGCCGGGATCAGCCCACCGGCCCGTCCGCGGGGGGCGACCGGTTCAGCGCGGCGGGGCGGTCGATCCGCGGACGACCAGCCGTGGCGCGACGACCCGCTCCCCGGCAGGGGGCTCCCCGCCGTCCTCCAGGCGCGCGATCGCACGGCCGACGGCGAGCCGGGCGAGTGTGGGGATGTCCTGGCCCACGGTCGTGAGGTCGATGTGGGCGAGACCGGCCAGACGGCTGTTGTCGAAGCCGACGAGGGAGATGTCCCCGGGCACCGCGACGCGGTCACGGAGGAAGACGTCGAGGACGCCCGTCGCACAGCGGTCGTTGAAGGCCAGTACGGCGGTGGGGCGCGGACGGGAGGCCGTGATGGCCCGCGCCGCCGTGGCGCCCTCCGCCTCGGTGAGACCGCCGGGGCGGATGTCGACGTGCTCGCTGAGACCGTGGCGCTTCATGGCGGCGCGGTAGCCGCGGCGCCGGTCGGCCGCGCCCGGCGCCCGGCCGCCGTCGATGTGGACGATGGCGCGATGCCCCAGTGCGACGAGATGGTCGACCGCCTGCCGGGCACCCTCGTCGTCGGCGGTCCGTACGACCTCCACGCCGGGGACGGCCGGCCGCAGCCGACGCGCCACGGAGACGACCGGCAGTTGCGCGGCGAGCTCGGCGAGCCGGGCGGTGGCCGCCTGCGGGCCGAGCAGGATCAGGGCCTCGCAGCGGTCGGCGAGCAGCGCCTCCACGGCCCGCCGCTCATCGCGCGAGGCGGTCACCGCGCTCACGGCGATCTGGTAGCCGGCCGGTTCGGCGACCGCGTAGACACTCTCCAACAGGTCCGCGTGGAAAGGCTGTTGGAGGCCGAACTGCACCCCGAGCAGATGCGAGCGGTGGCTGCGCAGCAGCCGCGCCCTGGCATCCGGTCGGTAACCGATTTCCCGTGCCGCTTCCATGACGCGCTCGCGGGTCGCCGCGCCGGCGCCCTTCGCGCCGCGCATCACGATGGAGACCAGCGCCGTGGACACGCCCGCCCGTCGCGCCACGTCGGCGAGTGTCGGCCGTCTGCCCTCGGGGACCGCCGCCCGGGTCTTCGGCACCTGGTCCTCCCCGGTCGGCCTCGTCCTCTTCCAACTCTTCCAGGGAGCCGATTGTAGATCGATCCGGCTTCGCCACGGGGGCGCCGGGGCCGGGCCCGCGGCATGCGCACCCGGTGCGCCGACGATGCCTTTTCCGCCGCCTCTGTACCCCGGTCAGACGGTGAACGCTTCCCGGAAACGGTTCAGCGCGGCCTCACTGTCGTCCGCAGCCCACGCCTCCATGGCGACGGTGCCCTCGTAACCGATGTCCACCAGAGTGCGGGCGATCGCCGGGTAGTTGATCTCGCCGGTGCCGGGTTCGCGGCGGCCGGGCACGTCCGCCACCTGGATCTCCCCGATGAGCCCCGCGCCATGGGCCTCGCGGATCAGCTCGATCAGGTTTCCCTCGCCGATCTGCGCGTGGTACAGGTCCAGGTTCATACGCAGCCCGGGCCGGTCCACGGCGGCCACGAGCGCGAGCGTGTCGGCGGCCCTGGCGAACGGTACGCCCGGGTGGTCGACGGCGGTGTTGAGGTTCTCCAGCGTGAAGGTGACGCCCGCGCTCTCGCCGAGCTCGGCGATCCGCGCGAGGGTGCGCCGCGCGGCCATCCACATCGCACCGCTCGGCTCCGCGGACACCGGCACCACGGGCAGGCCCCGGCCGTCGAGACCGGTCCCGTGGAGGTTCAGCCGGCCGCAGCCCAGATGCTCGGCCGCACCGAGGGACTCCTCGGCGGTGCGCAGCAGCTCGGCCGCCCCCTCCTCGTCGGTGAGCCGCCCGTTCACATAACCCGTCATGGAGACGATCTCGGCGGGCGTACGGGCGAGGGCGTCGAGATCGTGCTTGGTCCAGTCCCAGATCTCCACCTGGAAGCCGGCCTCGTGCAGACGCGTGGCCCGCTCCTCGATCGGCCGGTCGAGAAACACCATCTCCGCGCAGACCGCCAGCGTGTACATCTCGGCACCCCAACTCTCCGGAGATCCGGGAATCCGCGGAGACCCGGTGACTAGAACGTTCTACTTCCGCCGAGCAGTACGCCAGTCTCCGTGGGTCTCTGTCAAGCGTCCGGCACCGGTGGGGACTGGAACGTTCCAGCGGAAGGTGCGCCGAACATGCCTCGCCCCGCGGCCGGGGGTGCTGTGGGGGGCCGCGGGGCGAGGCGTGGGTTCAGGCTGTCGGGCCGACGGGTCTCAGCAGTCGAAGTCGATCAGATCGAACGTGGTGTAGTGGTCGGAGGTGTAGTAGTCCTCCTGGATCTCCTCACCCGTGATGACATCGGGTCGGAACTGCTCGATCGTCTTGAGTTCCGCCCGGATCGCTTCTCGCAGGTACTCCGGCTGGTTCAGGCCGCGATAGCCCAGTGCCTCGCTGACCGGCGCCACCCTCGCCCTGAACGACCTGCACGGCGCCAACTCCTACGCATACGGCGGTGACGCCCCGTTGACCGGCACCGACCCCAGCGGCCACTGCCTTGAGGACCTGTGCATCGGCGAGGGCATCGCACTCTACGAAGGAGCCGAGCTGCTCGGCGAGGGCATCGAGGAGGGCTACGAGGCGTACGAGAGCTGGGAGGCGAGCGAGGCCGCGGACGAGGCCGCCGAGGCGTCCGAGAGCGACTACTCCTACGAGGACGACGAAGAGGACATCGCCAACGCCAAGCGCGAGGAGGCCCGTTACGAGGAGGAGCGCTACGAGGACGAGGAAGAGGGCGGTTCGCGGTCCTCGCGCGGCGGCCGGTCCACGTACCGCTCGTCGTACCGCTCCTCGTACCGGTACTCCTACCGTGGCCCCACCGCCGCGGAACGTGCCGCCGAGGCCGCCCGCGCGGCCCGCATCGCCGCCGCCCGCCGGGCCGCGATCCGCGCGGCGATCCGCGCCCACGCGGTGAAACTGACCCACTCGATCGGCACGGCGACACTGAGCGTGACGCACAGTACGCAGCTGAGGCACACCGACCCGGTGACCAAGCTCAAGATCACGCTCTCGCTGGCGGCGGTCAGGATGGGGGCGACGGACAACTTCTACTTCTCCGGTGGGACCTCGGACGAGGAGTCGGAGGGGTGCGGAGGCGCCGGCTGGGTGAAGTACGGAGAGCGGGACAAGGCCAACGGCAACCGGGCCACGGGCGTCGACGCCTGTCTGACAGACGGCAGCATGGACGGTGGCACCCCCTCCAACGCCAGGGGCGTCCCGGGCTACAAGTGGGCCCAGTCCTATGCGACGGAACTCGGCGTCTCCGATGCCAAGTACTCCGTGAACGCGTGCCACCTCTTGGGCGACCAGCTCGGTGGCGAGGGGGTCCTGGCCAACGAGGCGACCTGCGGCCGGTCCACGAACTCCGCCCGCCAGGATCCGACGGACCCCGGTCGACCCGGCAACATGCGGGAATTCGAGGACGACACGAAGGCGGAAGTTCTGTCAGGGGCAGACGTCCACTACCACGTGGAACCCATGTACTCGGGCAACCGCACCGTGCCCTACGCCTTCGTGATGGTGGCGGCGAGCACCACCGGCGACCTCCGCACCGATGTGGTCCCCAACGTGATCTATAGTCCGAACCGGCACGCCTGGGTGAACATCGGCCTCACGTCCTGTTCCACCTGCACCCGTTCCGTGCCGGCACCCGGAGTCCGGTGATGGCGCCGGGAAGTGAGCCGCGAGGAGGACCGGAACCTGGACGTACGGCTTCAGGATCCGGTGGCGATGGGGCCGGAACAGGAGGATTCTCGTGCATCCCATGGTGAGCCGTCTGACCCGGTTGCTCCCGCCGCCCCGTAACGGAGTGGAACCACAGCCCTGGGAGGAGTTCCGCGCGGCATACGGCACGGCGATGCCGCTCGACTTCCAGGACTTCGTCGACACCTACGGTTACGGTTCGCTGGACGACGTCCTCAGCGTCTTCCCGCCGGGAAAACGGGGCCAGGAGATCCCCGATCCCGCCATGGGGGCGTTGCCGTCCGTGGCCGAGAGCGAGTTCAGGACCTTCCACGGGCCGGTGCGGTTTCCGCCATGGCCCGCACCGGGGGCACTTCTCGCCTGGGGCACCACTCCGGTCGGCTACGACCTCTTCTGGCGCCGGCTGGGCAGCGACCCCGACCGCTGGCCCGTGGTGGTCGTCGGCCATCGTGCCGGTACCGCACTCGAACTTCCCTGCACCATGGTGGAGTTCGTCATCCGCATGCTCGGTGACCCCATCGACCGTCCGGCCGACATCACCGGGATCCCCGGGCACCCGCACTCGCGGTACCTGAACGCCCGGGACGAGGCCGCGCTGGACGACGCGGGGGAGGACCCCTGGGAGTATCTCGACGACTTCTGGGACGCACGGGAGGACGTGCGGGCGTCCAGCACGTCCGTCACCTGGGTGGAGGGGCCGGGACGGCATCGCGCCGACAACCCTCCCGTTCCCCGGCTCACCGTCCAGGGATTCGGGCCGGACGGTGATGAACTGCGCGTGTCGGCGACCCTGGACCTGGACCCGGACCTGGCGCTGGGCGCCCCGGCCACCGGCACCGTGCGGATTGGCGGACCCAAGGGTGACGTGCTGCGGCTGACCGGCGTACCGGTCGCCGTGTCGGGCGGTGCCGGCGACCGCTTCGCGCTGGACGTCCGGCTGCCCGCGACGGTGAACGACACGGGTATGACGTGGCACGAGCTCGTGGATGCCATGACCCACGAGCCCGAATGGCGGTTGTCGGTCTCGGTGGCGGATCCGGCCATCGGCGCGGTACGCGCCCGGCACGGCATCGTCACCGGGGCGGGCATGCAGGAGAGCGAGGTGAACCGGGCATGGGGCGAATGGCCCTGAGCCGGAGCCGTAGACGTGCCGTTCTGGCCGTCGCCGCAGTGGCGACAGCCGGATCGGCGCTCGCCGCGTGGCCGCTGCTGGCGGGAAGCGGCGCCGAGCCGTCCGCCCCGGTCCCCGTCTCCCACATCGACACCGCCACCCGGGCGTGTCTGCTCACCTCGACGGACACGGACACGGCGGGCACCTGGGCGGCGATGCTGCAACTGGCGGGCACGAACACCGAGCACCTGATCGTCCAGCGCTACCGCATCCCCACCGGGGTGCGGCCCGCTGCCTACGTCAACTCCGTTGTCGGACTGGGGTGTTCCACGGTCGTCACCACGGGCCACGCGGCCCGCCAGGCGGTCGCCTCCCGCCTTGCCGAACAGCCCCTGCCGCACGTCCGCTTCGTGCTGGTCGGCGACCGCCCGCTGCGCGGTACGACACACCTGAGCCCGGACGCAGTCAGCGCCCGGACCCTGTCCAAGTGGGTGACCGGGTGACACCCGGCCTCGCCGCGACCGCGAACCCCGACGCGGCGGCTTCCGCGCGGCCCGCAGACTCGTGACGTGGCGTTCCTGAGCACCACCGCGTCGCCCTCCTCGGTGTGCCTGCCGTGTGAACCACGCGTTCTCGCCGCTGCCCGTTCATCCCTGCGGCAGTGACGCTCCGAGCGCGCGGCCAGTCAATGAACGTGACGCAGAACGGGGTGTCGTGCCCTCCAGCCCAGGGAGCTCATCGCGACGGCGTTGCGCGAGGGCGCGGCCGACGGGCAGGCGGACGCCCGGTCCGCGAAGGACGTGCTCGCGACCCTGCCCGGCGGCTGTCTGCTCGACGCCCAAGGCGTCACCAGCGGCATCCGGGAGTTCGAGCGGCTGAGCGAACAGGGCTGCCGTGCCATGGACGACGGGAACTTCGCGGGCGCCTCCGGCATCGGCCACCACGACCGACGCCATGGCGGCCGCTCGAGTCGCACGCCAGCGGCGGTGAACAGATCCCCCCACAGCCATCGGATCCTGGAGCAAGCCGAACCCGGCGAACCTATGCGGTCACGGCACTGGGAAATGACATATCCAGAAGCCACCATCAGCTCAACCCACCCGAGCGGCATCAAGAGTTGGCTAACCACTACGTCCTTAGAGAAGGCGTTTCGGGAGATCTCCTCCACGGCAAGTGGCTACGCGTGCACGACACCCTGGGGTGGACGGTTGGTCACTGCCTGGCTCTGACCAGCCCGGCGTCGTACGCCATGATCACGGCCTGGATGCGGTCGCGCGCCCCGATCTTGGCGAGCACCCGCCCGACGTGTTTCTTCACCGTGGACTCGGTGAGGACGAGCCGTTCGGCGATCTCCGCGTTGGTCCAGCCGTGGCCGACGGCGACCAGGACCTCTCGTTCGCGGTCGCTGAGAGTCTGCAGCCGGGGGTCCGCCGGCGCGGGTGTGCCGGTCGGTGCGAGGACCTGATGGGCGTAGGCGTCCAGCAGACGCCGGGTCAGGCTGGGGGCCACCACGGCGTCGCCCGTGGCGACCGCCTGGATGCCCGCCACGAGTTCCTCGGGGCGGGCGTCCTTGAGCAGGAAGCCGCTGGCGCCGGCGCGCAGGCCTTCGTACGCGTACTCGTCGAGATCGAACGTGGTCACGATGAGCACACGCGTGCGGCCGCCGGTGCCGACGATCCGGCGCGTCGCCTCCAGGCCGTCCATGCCGGGCATGCGGATGTCCATCAGGACGACGTCGGGGCGCAGTTCGGCGGCCAGGCGGACGGCCTCGGCGCCGTGTTCTGCCTCGCCGACGGGAGTCAGGCCGGGGGTGCCTTCCAGGAGCATGCGGAAGCCGAGGCGCTGCAGGGGCTGGTCGTCGGCGATCAGCACGGTGGTCATGGCAGATGTTCTCCCGATGGCGAGGGGCCGGGTGCGGAGGACATGTTGAGTACGACGTCCACGGCCCAGCCGTGTCCGGTGCCGCGAGGGCCGATGCTGACGGTGCCGCCGTACATGGCGGCCCGCTGACGGATGCCGACCAGGCCGTGCCCGGGGCCGTCGGTCTCCGGTTTGGGGCTCGCTTGCTCGCTCGCCCCCGGTGGTGCCCCGGTGTCGGCGATCCGTACCCGTACCGTGCCGGCGTCGACGGCCACGGTGACCTCGGCGGTGGAGCCGGTACCCGCGTGCTTGAGCGTGTTGGTCAGCGCCTCCTGGACGATGCGGTAGACGGTGAGCTGTACGCCGCTGCCCAGTGAGTCGAGATGGCCCACGGTCCGGTAGGTCACCGTCAGCCCCGCCGTGCGGACGCGAGCCAGGAGAGGGTCCAGATCGTCGAGTCCCGGCTGCGGGCTGAGTATCCGTACGTCGTCCTGTTTCTCTCGCAGGACGCCCAGCACGCGGCGCAGTTCACCCATGGCCTGCCGGCCGGTGTCGCCGAGGAGGCGCAGGGCCTCGGCGGATTGCTCGTTCCTGTTGGCGGCGAGCGTCGCGGCGCCGTCGGCGAGACCGACCATGACGGAGAGATTGTGGCCGAGGATGTCGTGCATCTCGCGGGCGACCCGGGACCGTTCGGCGGCGGCGGTGAGCTGGACGCGTTGGTCGCGCTCGATCTCCAGGCGGGCGGCACGGTCCTCCAGCGTAGCCAGATACATCCGGCGGATGCGCAGCGTCAGGCCGGCGGTGATGGCCGCTGTCGCCGTCCCCAACAGGAAGAACAGGCCGAGCAGAGGATTTTGGACCGGCAGCAGGACGGTTGCGGCCAGTACCAACTCGACTGCGGTCAGGGCGGCCGCCCAGCCCAGCGCGCGCAGTGAACCGTACAGGGCCAGGCTGTACAGGGCGACGAGCGCGCTGACGTTGGCCTGCTGCCAGATGCCCAGGGACCACTGGGTGAGGGAGATCAGCGATATGGCCAGGAATGTGGCGGCCGGGGCCTTGCGGCGCCACCACAGCGGCGCGATGAGGGCGGCGGCGGAGGCGAACAGGATCCCGGAGGGTGGTTGGCGGTAGCCCGCCGCTTCCCCGAAGGGACCAACCGTCCCAGGGGAGAGCAGGTCGGGCAGGCTGACGGCGGCGACGAGCAGGACCACCGCCGTGTCGAGCAGCCATGGATGCCGTCGGTCCAGCTCCCGCCGGTGGTTCTGGCCGCGCAGCACACAGCCCAGGAAGGGGTGCGCCCAGGCGGCGTCCAGGCCAGGGGGCGCCGTGCGCGACGTCCCCTGGCCTGTGTCGGCGGCGGTTGCCGCGCGGCTCGGACTCATGGCTTCCATTGTCACCGTTTCGCTGGTCAGGCGTCGGTCCGGACCAGTCGGAGGGCCGCCCCGGCGAGAGTCAGTGCCACCCAGCCGGTGAAGACCGCGAGTCCGGCCCCGGGCGAGAGAGTGTGCGCGGCCTGGTGCAGGTGGTAGATGGATGATCCCGCGTTGCTGGGGAGGTAGGGGTTGATCGTGTTGTACCACGAGTCGGGCAGCAGGTTGGCCAGGCCGGGAAGGATGAGCAGGATGCCGACCAGGACCGCGATGGCCCCCGCGCTGGAGCGGAGCAGCATGCCCAGGGCCACACCGAACACGGCCACGAGTCCGAGGTAGAGGCCGGCGCCGACCAGGCTGCGCAGCACGCCGTCGTCGCCGAGGGACATCGCGATCGCGTCACCGTGCAGACCCAGGGTGCCGAGCTGGAACGCGGCCAGCGCACCGATCGTGGTGGCCACCAGCGTGATGAGTCCGATGACGGCACTCTTCGTCCACAGGACCGGCAGCCGTCGTGGAACCGCGGAGAGTGTGGACCGGATCATGCCGGTGGTGTACTCGCCCGCGGACATCAGCACTCCGAGGACGCCCACGGCCAGCGACGCGAACGTCGAGCCGAGCAGGGCCAGGCTGACCGCGTCCTGGGTACCGGAGCCGGACCCGGGGCCGGGCGGCTGGCCGGTCGTGGCGTCGGGGCTGTAGGTGGCGGAGGCGATCGCCCCGAGAGCGATCAGCAGGAGTACGGCGACGCCCAGGGTGATCCAACTGGAGCGCAGCGACCAGAACTTGGCCCACTCCGAACGCAGCACCCGGCGGCCGGTCACCTTGCGGACCACGGTCTGAGCGGGGGCAGGGGCAGGGGCGGGAGCAGAGGCAAGGGCGGTGGTAGTCATCAGGCGGCCTTTCGCTCGGTCTCGGCGGGGGCGCTGTGGTATTCGACGGCGTCGTGGGTCAGCTGCATGAAGGCCTGCTCCAGGGAGACGGACTGCGGGCTGAGTTCGTACAGCGCCACACCGTGTTGAGCGGCGATCGCGCCGATCTCACGGGCATCACGTCCGGACACCAGAAGTTCCTCGTCGGCGGAGGAGCTGATCGTGACATCCGGGCCGGCCAGCAGCGAACGCAGCTTCGCGACCTGGGCGGTGGCCACCTTCACCCCGCCGCCGGCCTCGCGGACGAAGTCGTCCACGCTGGTGTCCGCGAGCAGCCGGCCCCGTCCGATGATCACCAGGTGGTTGGCGATCAACGCGGTCTCGCTCATCAGGTGCGAGGAGAGCATGACGGCACGGCCCTCCGCGGCCAGCCCGGCGAGGAGGTTGCGCACCCACAGCACGCCCTCCGGGTCGAGGCCGTTGACCGGTTCGTCCAGCATGACGACCGCCGGATCGCCGAGAAGAGCCGCGGCGATGCCGAGCCGCTGGCCCATGCCGAGGGAGAAGGCACCCACCCGCTTCCCGGCCACGCTGGTCAGCCCGGCCAGTTCGATGACCTCGTCCACCCGGCGGCGCGAGATGCCGTGGGTGTGTGCCAGGGCCATCAGGTGGTTGAACGCGGTGCGCCCCGGGTGAACGGACTTGGCTTCCAACAGGGAGCCGATCTCGTGCAACGGTGTGGCGTGCCGGGCGTAGGAACGTCCGTTGACGGTGACCGAGCCTTCGGTGGGAGCGTCCAGGCCGATGATCATGCGCATGGTCGTGGACTTGCCGGCGCCGTTGGGGCCCAGGAAGCCGGTCACCTCACCTGGTTTGACGGTGAAGCTCAGGTGGTCGACGACCGTCTTGTCCCCGTATCGCTTCGTCAGATCATGTACTTCGATCACGGGCGTGCCTTCCTCGCCTCGGCCACGGACCACCCGCGGCATCTGCCTTTGAAGCTACGGAAGTTGCCGGTCACATCTGTGGGACCACAGGGGACACTTCGGCAGGGGAGTGGTACCCCGGTCCCACTCGGGAGGGTCCTGCGGTCTACCTCTGCATCCCGGCTCGTTCGGCGTAGCGCCCGTCCGTGATGCGCTTACTCAGCGACAACATGGGCGGCGCCGACGCACGACAGCCACCTGCTCCAACTCGACCGTCCTTCTGCGGAGCGGACACGGCCCGGAGTCCGCAGGGAGCCGGACACCCGGGTCGCCGAAGGGGCCGTACCGACCCGGAAGTACTGGATCGATACGGCCCGCAGGTGGCCGACGACGTCGGCGGCCGACTGTCCGGCAGGGACTCATGCGAGGTGTGTCCCTGGCAGTGAGGTCACATGTGCACGACGGGTGCGGCGTCGGGGTCCTGCTCCGGTACACCGCGCCGGTAGAGGAGGAAGCTGACGATCAGGCCGACGGCGAAGAAGACGGCCGACCATCCGTAGGCGGTGGAGTACGCCTCCAGGCCGGCGTGGGCCTGGACGGCGGGGTCCCTGGGGTTCCTGCCGGCCAGGTAGTCGGTGGCCGCGCTGGTGGCGAGGGTGTTGAGCAGGGCCGTGCCGATCGAGCCGCCGATCTGCTGCATGGCGTTGACGGTGGCGGAGGCGACCCCGGAGTCCTTGGCGTCCACGCCGGCGGTGGCCAGGCTCATGGAGGGGGCCATCACCAGGCCGAGGCCGAGGCCCGTCAGCACCAGCGTAGGCAGGATGTCCGTGACGTACGAGCTGTTCAGGTCGAGGGCGGTCATCCAGACCAGGCCGGCGGCGGCCAGGCCCATGCCGAGCGGCACCACCGGCTTGGGGCCGATACGGGGGACCAGCACGCTGGAGGCAAGCGTGGAGGCGATCACGAGCGCGCCGACCATGGGCAGGAAGGCCAGGCCGGTCTCGACGGGTGTGTAGCCCAGGCTCTGCTGCAGGTAGTAGGTGAGGAACAGGAACACGCCGAACATGCCGGCGCCGCTGATCAGCGTGGCGATGAAGGAGGCGCCGCGGTTGCGGTCGAGCAGGACGCGCAGGGGCAGCAGGGGGTGCGAGGACTTGGTCTGCCACACGGTGAACGCGGCGAGCAGGACGGCTCCGGCGACCAGCCAGCCCAAGGTCTGCGGGGAGCTCCAGTCGTGACTCTCGGCATTGGAGAAGCCGTAGACCAGGCTGAACAGGCCTCCGCCGACGAGGACGGCGCCGGGGATGTCGAGCGTGGCGGTCTTGTCGCGGGCGGTGCGGCGCAGCAGGATGGCACCGCCGACGAAGGCGATGGCGGCGAAGACGAGGTTGACGTAGAGGGTCCAGCGCCAGTCGAGGTGCTCGGTGAGCAGACCGCCGAGCAGCAGGCCGATGGCGCCCCCGGCGCCGGCGATGGCGCCGTAGACGCCGAAGGCCCTGGCGCGTTCCTTGGCGTCGGTGAACGTCGTGGTCAGCAGCGACAGTGCGGCCGGTGCGAGCAGAGCGCCGAACAGGCCCTGGCAGGCGCGCGCGGCGACCAGCATCTCGAAGCTGTGCGCGGCGCCGCCGACGGCGGAGGCTCCGGCGAAGCCGACCAGGCCGACCAGGAAGGTGATCTTGCGGCCGAAGAGATCGGCTATGCGTCCGCCGAGCAGCAGCAGGCTGCCGAAGGCGAGCGCGTAGGCGGTGACGATCCACTGCCGGTCGCCGTTGGAGAAGCCCAGGTCCTTCTGGGCCGAGGGCAGGGCGATGTTCACGATCGTGCCGTCGAGCACCACCATGAGCTGGGCGATGCCGATGACGCCGAGTATCCACCAGCGGTGGCGAGGCGATGCGGCGGAGGACGGGAGCGGGGACACGGTGGCCGTGTCCGTTCCGCCGATGGAGGTTTGGGACATGACGAACTCTCCAGCCGAGAGAAGTGGTCGAGAGGGAGGAAGGTGCGGTGGTGCGGTGCGGACGGCTGCTTCGTCGGAGCTCGTCACGTGATGCGGCGCGCCGGCGGGAAGTGAGGGGTCAGGCCGCCGGAATGCCCGAGTGACGGATTCCTGCGGTGCGCTGAAGGACGGCACTGAGGGGAAGCACGACCGCGACCGGCTTGGCTTCCTGCTCGGGGCCGCTCTCTTCGAGGGCCTGTCGGCGAGCGGCTTGGGCCGATGCGGGGGAGAAGGTCTGCCAGTACCGGGCCTGGCGGTTCACGGTGCTGATCAGCGGTATGAGGTCGGTCGTGGCCGGGACCCCGGGGATGCCCAGACGGTCTGCTGCCAGGTCCCCGAGGGACCGCCGGAGCACGCCGTGGAGGAGATCGCGCAGTTGCTCCTCGGGCAGGATCGCGCCCGGCACGTGAGCTGTCGCGTGGGCCTGTGCGCCGACCAGGGCGGCGGTCGCGGCGCGTGAGCCGTCATCGGGTGCGGCCGTCACGGCGTCCAGCAAGTCCTTCAGGCGACGGGCGTCGGCATGGTCGGCGACGTCCTTGTACAGGCTCTCGTCGAGCCCCAGGAGATGAGCGATGTACGACCAGTACCGGTAGAGGTGGTGCTCCTCCTCGCCGGTGATGTCGATGCCGACGGCCGCCAGGGCCTCGAAGGCGATCAGAGTGAAGCCCAGCCAGGTGCGAGCCATGTCGAGCTGGCCGATCGGCAGCCCCGGGGCACCCATGTCCCAGTCCGTCAGGGATGCGGCCCGCAGACGGGCGTGGCGCAGCCGGACCTCGACGGTGGCCACGTAACCCGGCCCGCCGCGCAGCAGCCCTCCCGGCCGGATGGTCTGCCGTGCCCACACCCCGGTCTCCACGAGCCGGCGTGAAATCGTGGGCGTCGGCCTGTCGGTTCGGATCAGTTGCCGTGCGCCGGCCGGCGACGCGCAGGCGTGGACGAGCGCGCCGGTGATCGAGCAGAGCCCGAACCACAGGGGCGGGACGGACAGGCTGACGACGTCGCCACGGTGAAGCATCAGGGGGTCGACCCAGTCCGGGGTGGTCTCCACCTGCTTCAGGAGCGCCGCGACCGCTTCAGGCGGCCGCTCGTCGAGACGTGCGAGGCCTTTCCTCAGGCCGGCGTCGAGCGCCCGCCGCGCCTCGGGGCCGTAGAGGTCGAGCTCTGCGATGACGGCGTCGGCGAGCGGATCCCCGGCGGTGAGCAGAGGTGCCATGCGGTCGGCCTTCATGGTGTGTCGGCGGCCCACCGTCTCCATGCCGATCACAAGTTCGCGGGTTGCGTGAGGGGTGTGGTTCGCGGTCATTCGGGGCTCACTTCCAAGGGGGCGATCGCGGTTGCCGGGCGCACGATGTCCCAGACCGATGGGTCGTGGGGGTGGCTGCCAGAAGCGCCGTCTGACACCCGTCAGATTAGCGAGAATCTGACGGGTGTCAAGTAAGGTGGTGTCCTGTGCGGCACGAGCAGCACAGGCGTGAGCAAACAGCCATGGAGGCGGCGATGGGAGCACGAACCGAGTCCGTTCGACGGCCGGGGCGTCCCGGGGCGGGCACTCCTTCGGTGCCCAGTGAGGAGAGCGTTCTGCGGCGCGGCCTCGAGGCCTTCGCGGAACTGGGCTACGACCATGCCTCCGCCCGCGAACTGGCCCGCCGACTGGGCGTCAGCCACAACTTCGTCAACGACCGGTACGGGTCCAAGGCGGCATTCTGGCGTGCGGTGATGGACCACGCCCTGGGCCCGCAGCTGGCGCGCCTGCCTCAGGTGGATTCCGCTGTCGACGACGCTGAGCGGCTGAGGCAGATCATCACCGGCTTCTACCGGGCCGCGGCGGACACACCGCTGGTCGGACGCGTCTTCGTCGACGAGTCCACCCGGGACACCGAGCGGTTGGACTACCTGTACGAGCGCTACGTCGCCCCCGTCCTGCAGCTCATGGCGCCCAGCATCGAGCGGCTCGTCGCCTCCGGCCGCATGGCGCCCACCCCGAAGGACGTGCTGTTCTTCGCTGTCATCCCGCCCGTCGGGGGAATGGTGGACGGCCCTATGGCGCGGCGCCTGGGCAGGCCCGAGCACGACTCGCCACAGCAGCTCGCGGCGAGGGCGGACGCGCTGGCCACGCTCGTGGTCAACGGACTGCTCGGCCCGGGTGTGCAGGCCCACTGAGCTCGGTTCCGGGCCGGTCCGGCGGATCTCGTGACGAGAACGGGCCGGCCGCGGCAGCATGCGACCGGCACGGATGGCCGGTCGGGTGTTCGACCAGGAACCCCGCCATCCGCTACTCGGCCGTCCTGGGCCCATTGGTCTTCTCAGGTGGTCCGGTGATGGCGGCCGACGCTACGCGACCTGTGAGGGACTGCCGTACAAGTCCCTTCGCACGCACATGCGTTGGGTCTCCAGGCTGACCCGAGGGCCCCAAGGTTTTCCGGCGGAAGAGGCAAGCATGGACGAAGAGCCGGGAACTCCCGGTCCGGCGACGGGCGGGCTGCGGATACCCCCGATCATGCTGAAGGTCCTGGTCGCGGTGGCCGCGGGGACGGCCACGTATGCGATCGCCAATCTGATCGACGAGTCCCAGCAGGAACTGTGGCAGATCGTTCTGGCCGTGGGCATCGGAGGTGCGGCACTGATCGGCCAGTACCTGGACGACTTCGGACAGCGCCTGGCCTCCGTGGAGGTCGGCAAGCAGCTGACCAGGCGTGACCAGCGGGATGCCCTGACCGTTCAGCACCACGAGATGACGGAGCTGGTGAAGCGGGGTTTCCGGCGGGTCAGCGAGGTAACCGAGCTGTTGGGCAGCCTCGATGCCTCGGGGATGCCGTCCGACGAAATCTCCCGGCTGATCAGGAGTGCCACGCAGCTGGGATCACAGAGCCGTGGCATTGTGAGGGAGTTTGCCCACTCCGAGATCACGCGTGTGGCCTCGATGATGACGGCTCTTGCCTCGTGGGGGACGGCCGACTGGGAGGGGGAGAACAACGAACTGCTCATCGCTCTCACCCGGTGCGTCTGCGAAGGCATCTAAGCCACCAGCAGCTTCGTCGACCTGGCCTTCTGGAAGACGGCGACCGCGAAGCAGTACCTGTCTGTCCAGAGCGAGGCGATCCGGCGTGGTGTGAAGGTCAGGCGCCTGTTCATCGTGCCGACCCCGGAGGTACTCGACGACCTTGACGAAACCCTCCAGGAGCACAGGAACGCGGGCATCGAGGCCGGGGTCCTGGTGCTGTCCGAGCTTCCCTCCGCCATCCGGGTGGGCGAGACGCCGGACATCGCCATCCTGGACGGAGAGCTGTGCTTCGAGAACAAAACGGACCGTCGGCTGCCGCCACCCGTCCGCGACCGCGAGCATGTCCTGCACAGGACCGCCTGGCGACGCCATCACCAAGCCGTCGCGACGGCCTGCCACCAGCAACGACACCACCTGCCGTGACAGAGGGGCTCGATCTACTTATCCGAGAACCACGTTCGGTGGTACGGCATCCGCTTTGTACCTCCCGAGTCGGACGAACAGCATTTCACGCATGACCGCGATCCTGTGGCCTTGATTTGAGGAGGCCAATTGAAGCTTATCTGGCATCCGTAGGAGTGAATAACAGTCGCAGTGGGGAAATGAGCGCGTGGACGCGACAAGATTTATGTGTAGCGTACGTACATGACCTTGATCGTCCGCCTCCTGAGGCGCCTGCAGGCAGTGTACTTCTGGTCACTCGACTTGAGGCGGTTTCGTTGGGTTCTCTTGGCAGACTTCGTGGTATTTACATTCACTGGCGTCTGTGACTTCTTTTTGACGGGAGGTGAACTTGTCTTTTCGAGTCTCATTAGAATCGCAATTGGGATGATTAATCTGGTTGGCTGGTTCGAGGTGCGCAAATATCTGAAAACAATGGTTACGTCACTCGCCCCCTGGGGATTCCCGAGCGTTATCGCGGGTCAAGCGTCCTCGATCCCCATGCTTATTATTCCGTTCTGGATCGAGATCAGCGGCTACCTGCACGACTTCCTCGATTTCGTAGTCCTAATCATCCCCGCCTTTCTTCTATTCTTTGCAGTAGCCATTCCTCTGAGTGCCATCATTGACCACAAGGGTTCGCTAACTCTGACCTGGGGCCTCGTTGCCGCCCTCGTACCTTTCGCTGGCTTGCTGCAGTTTTGGTATGTGACCTTTTATAAGCCGGACCACGAACGGCCGCGCGTCAATGTAATTGTCGAACTTGACAAAGTGAGGCAACATCCTGGCGATACGCAAATGCGAGGAACTATTACGTTGGAGAATGTAGGCACGGCGGAGGTCGCCGTTTTGGAAGCCGTGTATGCTGTCACGGGTCACACGGTGGAGCCAGCAGGCCATACGTTGGTCCCCGCCGACGTGCGTCACGCCCTGGATAAGCATCGAGCCACCTGGGACGATGAAAGTGAATATAAAGGTCTGCTCAAAGTTGGCCGCTTTATTCGTCGCGGCGGACACCTGACGCCAGCACAGAAAGTCAAGACTTCATTCGTCTTCGACGTTAAAAGCTATCCGCGAGAGAAGCTGCGCCTAACTGCATCCCTTTCCCTAATTAACAGCAACGCCCATTTTGATAAGTTCAAACCATGTGACCCAATCCCAAATGAAACGTATGAATGCTTCCAGACTAAACTGCCGCCGCAAAGTCTTATCCGCTACCTTCTCGGGGACGGTCCCATGGCTCAAATTTCATTCTTCCAACCTACTGAGACTGTACGCGTGCCTCATTTGGTAACGAATTTTCTTGCGCTTAACTGGAAGGGGGATCCTGGTAAGGACCCAAACAGTCAAGTGAATGCTCTCGACCCTTTCCATACAAGTCGTGGTGTGACAAGTAGTGTCGAATTCAGAGTGGACCGCTAGTACTACAGCCGGTGGTTCACGCGACGTGACGGCGGAATAGTCCATGAACCTCGGGGGGCAGCCGCCGTCCGCCGGCTCCGCCCATGATGGTATTCCGAGGTTTGGCTCGCACGGGCTCAGTAAGCCGGTGAACAGGTCACATGAGGCAAAGGCCCGCGTAACCGCAGTTGTCCTTGGGGAAAAACCACCGTACTCCGAACGCAGGTTAGGTTGCCGCGGCCGATCAGCGGTCGGATTATGGCTCCATGGACTACCGTCCGCTACTCACTCAGCATGCTGTCCAGCTGACACGCGACGTACCGCGATGGGACGAAGCCGCACGACTCACTGGACTCGATCCCTATGTGTGCAAGGCGTCGTACGTCTGTGGTGTCATGCGGGAGCTCATGCAAGCCTCCGGGCTCAACTTCGCGGCCAGCTACCACCTGGGGTCGTTGTTCCTTGCCCTCGACGCCACCGAACTACTTGGCCGGGTCGTCGCCGGCAAGCGCGGAACGGATCATGTCACGCAAGTCCTTCGGGGAGGCGTGGGGTACCTGGAGAACCATGGTGACCCGGAGATTGCGCGCCTTCCGCACTCCCAGGTGCAGTACGCGAAGCCGAGGAACTTTGCTGGCCACGGTGCATCCCAGCTACCGGAAAGTGTCAGTGACGATGGCCTACTGGTACCCGGCCTCGACTCCGTGCGCCTGGGTGGAGCCCGCTGGACCTTGGACATGGAGTGGCCCCCCGAGGTGTACACCGCCATCCGTTCCCGGTCGGTGCCGGTGGGTCAGGGCGTCTTCGTCGTCGCCCCCGCCCCCGTACACGACCATGCGCCCGTTCCCCAGCCGGTTTCCTGACATCCGGTCGGCCTGCAAACCAGCAGGCCCTGTGCACGGGAATGCCTCCATCGCGGCGGAGGAGAGGAAGGAGAGAACGGGGAACATGTCGACCGCAGGACCTCCCATAACGAACCACAGGCATGCCAGCAGCCAAGTGCCGCTTACTCAAATCACCCTCACACTCGGTTCGACCCCGTTTCGACCCCGCCGACTCACAGGCAGCGCAGGTCGCCGTAGCAGATGCTGCCGACGGCGGCGGACGCCGGGGTGGCCGGGACGGTGCCGCCCACGAGCAGGGCGGACAGAAGGGCGGCCGCAGTGCCGATACGGGTGGCGCGTGGGGGGAATCTCATGCCCTCATGATGACGCGCGTAGACAGTGGCATGTGAATGACAACTCTGGAGGTTCAGCTGTCAAGTCGGATGTGTTTTCCGGGAGTTAGCGTGAGCCGCACCGATGCCGCACCTGGGTCAGGGATCGGTGAGGAAACATCAAGCGCCGCAGGATCGCGCTCGCCCGGGCCATGCTGCGGAACGCGCCGGTGCTGGTCCTCGACGAGCCCACCACCGGCCTCGACGACGCGGCCACCGCCCGTGTCATGGGGCCCCTGCGCCACCTCACCGCCGGTCGTACGACGTTCCCCATCACCCACGACCGACGGCTGACCGCCCTCGCCGACCTTGTCCTCCACCTGTCCGACGGCACACTCGCACCGCCGGTGCCGGTGCCGGCACCGGGCACGGAAGGGACCGAGGCGGCCTGAACGCCGGCCGTCCGCACGGCGCTCGCCCCTGTTTCCGGTGCACCCCGGCTGCCGGTGGCAAGCCGGTCCGTCGCCGCCCGCGGGGAAGACACGCCGTCGCCCACGCGTGTCGGGGAGGGGTGAGCCGTGGGCGACGGAAGCCCCGGTTCCCCGGGGCCGGTGCGCCGAAAGTCTGCGGTCGTGCGACTTTGGTCTGGGATCGGCCCGCGCGGGGAGGTACCGGGCGCCGTGGCTGCGTAGATTTGTCGACCGTGAGCGACGAGACGCGGGCACCCGCGGTGACGGGGGTCATAGGGCGGCGCAGATGGCTGTTCCCGTCCGCCCTGCTGCACGAGATCGACCCGGACGCCGGACGCTCGGGCCGGCCCCGGCGCACCGCGCGGGACTGGATCGTCGACCTCACCTGCTTCCTGCTCGCCGCCGCCATCGGCCTCGCGGCGGCGGACACCCTGAACAACGACCCGCACACCCCGCACGCCCTCGCCGTCCTCGACCAGCTGCTCGGCGTGCTGGCCTGCGTGGCGGTGTGGCTGCGCCGCCGCTGGCCGACCGGGCTGGCGATCGCGATGATCCCGGTCGGCTTCCTGTCCGACACGGCGGGCGGCGCGGCGACGATCGCCCTGTTCACCCTCGCCGTGCACCGCCCCTTCCGGTACGTCGCCTGGATCGGCGGCGTCCAGCTCGCGCTGGTCCCGCTGTTCTACCTGCTGCGCCCCGACCCCGACCTGCCGTACGCGGGGATCGTGGCGTTCGCCGAGCTGCTCACCGTCACGGTCATCGGCTGGGGCATGTTCGTACGGTCCAAGCGGCAGCTGATGCTGAGCCTGCGGGACCGGGCCCGGCGGGCCGAGACGGAGGCGCGGCTGCGGGCCGAACAGGCGCAGCGGCTCGCCCGTGAGGCCATCGCCCGGGAGATGCACGACGTCCTCGCCCACCGTCTGACCCTGCTCAGCGTGCACGCGGGCGCCCTGGAGTTCCGCCCGGACGCGCCCCGGGAGGAGATCGCGCGGGCCGCCGGTGTCATCCGCGAGAGCGCGCACGAGGCCCTCCAGGACCTGCGGGAGATCATCGGCGTGCTGCGCGCCGGAGAGCCCGACGAGGCGGGCCGTCCGCAGCCGACGCTCGCCGCGCTCGACGCGCTGGTCGCCGAGTCCCGCGAGGCCGGCATGAAGGTCACCCTCGACAGCCGTGTCACCGACCCCGCCGCCGTCCCGGCCTCGGTCGGCCGCACCGCCTACCGCATCGCCCAGGAGGCCCTCACCAACGCCCGCAAGCACGCGCCCGGCGCCGAGGTCACGGTGACCGTCACGGGTGTGTACGGCGACGGACTCACCATGACCGTCCACAACCCCCCGCCCGAGGGCGAGGTCCCGTCCGTCCCCGGCTCCGGACAGGGCCTGATCGGACTCACGGAGCGCGCGACCCTGGCCGGAGGGCGGTTGACGCACGGCGCTCAGGGCGACGGCGGATTCCTGGTGCGCGCGTGGCTGCCCTGGGGGTGACGGTCCCGGCGGGCAGGGGGAGGGCCCGAGGGGCCGAGGCGCCAACCTCCGTGTGCGCGGCCGTGATTACGTAGGGCCCATGACTGCGATCAGAGTGCTCCTCGTCGACGACGACCCCCTGGTGCGGGCCGGCCTGTCCCTGATGATGGGCGGCGCGGACGACATCGAGATCGTCGGGGAGGCCGCCGACGGCGCCGAGGTCGAGGCGCTCGTCGACCGCACCCGCCCGGACGTCGTCCTCATGGACATCCGGATGCCGTCGGTGGACGGCCTGACGGCCACGGAGCGGCTGCGGGTCCGCAAGGACGCCCCGCAGGTCGTCGTCCTCACCACCTTCCACGCCGACGAACAGGTGCTGCGCGCCCTGCGCGCCGGTGCCGCCGGGTTCGTCCTCAAGGACACCCCGCCCGCCGAGATCGTCGACGCGGTGCGCCGGGTCGCCACCGGCGACCCCGTGCTGTCGCCCACCGTCACCCGCCAGTTGATGGAGCACGCCGTCGGCGGCGCCGCCGACACGCGCCGCACACGCGCGCGTGGACGCATCGCCGCCCTCAACGACCGTGAGCGCGAGGTCGCCGTCGCGGTCGGCCGGGGCCTTTCCAACGCCGAGATCGCCGCCGGCCTGTTCATGAGCGTCGCCACCGTCAAGACCCATGTCTCCCGCATCCTGGCCAAGCTCGACCTCAACAACCGGGTGCAGATCGCGCTGCTCGCGTACGACGCGGGACTTCTGGAGGAATCGGGGGGCAACGGGCACTAGCGGTCCCCGCCGGACGTTGGGCAAGGCAAGGCTGCGATCGGACGGGGCGTCACGGGACCGGGGGAGCGGACACATGGCGGAACTGATCGACCTGGGGGAGTTCGGCGACGGGTTCCGCAGGGACCCGCATCCCGTGTACGCGCGGCTGCGCGAGCGCGGGCCCGTGCACCGGGTGCGGCTGCCCGGTGTCGACTCCCACTTCGAGACCTGGCTCGTCGTCGGCCACGAGGAGGCGCGCGCGGCGCTGGCCGATCCGCGCCTCGCCAAGGACGGCAGGAAGATCGGCATTACGTTCCTCGACGAGGAGCTGATCGGCCGTCATCTGCTGACCGTCGACCCGCCCCAGCACACCCGGCTGCGCGGCCTGGTCTCCCGGGCCTTCACCATGCGCCGGGTGGAGGAGCTGCGCCCGCGCATCCAGCGGATCACCGACGACCTGCTCGACGAGATGATCCCGCGAGGCCGGGCCGACCTGGTGGACTCCTTCGCGTATCCGCTGCCGATCACCGTGATCTGCGAACTGCTCGGCGTGCCCGAGATGGACCGCGCGGAGTTCCGGAAGATGTCCACGGAGGCGGTCGCGCCGACCAGTTCGGAGTCCGAGCACGCCGCGTTCACCCGGCTCGCCGAGTACCTCGTCGAGCTGATCGAGGACAAGCGGTGCGCGGGCCCGACCGGTGACCTGCTGAGCGACCTGATCCGCACCACGGCGGAGGACGGCGACCGGCTGTCCGTGGGCGAACTGCGCGGCATGGCCTTCGTCCTGCTGATCGCGGGCCATGAGACGACGGTCAACCTGATCAGCGGCACCGTCCGCACCCTGCTCGCGCACCCGGCCCAACTGGCCGCCGTCCGCGCCGACATGAGTCTTGTCGACGCCGCGGTGGAGGAGACACTGCGCTATGAGGGCCCGGTCGAGAACGCCACGTTCCGTTTCGCCGCCGAGACCCTGGAGATCGCCGGTACCAGGATCGTGCGGGGTGACGCGGTGATGGTCGGTCTCGCCGCCGCCGACCGCGACGGTCTGCGCTACCCCGATCCCGACCGCTTCGACCTGCACCGCGACACCCGCGGCCACCTCGCCTTCGGCCACGGCGTCCACTACTGCCTGGGCGCCCCGCTGGCCCGTCTCGAAGCGCGTACGGCGATCCGGACCCTGCTGGAGCGAGCGCCCGGCCTGGCTCCGGACGGCCCGCCCGGCGACTGGCTGCCGGGCATGCTGATACGGGGCGTACGGACCCTGCCGGTGCGCTGGTGACCACCCCGCCCCGGCCCCCGGACGCCCACCCGTGACTCCGGCCCCCGGGTGCCCACCCGTGACTCCGGCCCCCGGGTGCCCACCCGTGGCTCCGGTCCCGGGTGCCCACCCGTGACTCCGGCCCCCGGGTGCCCACCCGTGACTCCGGCCCCGGGTGCCCACCCGTGCCCCCGGCCCCTGGCGCCCACCCGTGACCCCGGCCCCGGGTCCCCGCCGTGCGGGACTACGGGGTGCTTATCTGAACGCCGACTCCACCCGGCCCGGGATCTCCAGCAGCGCCACCGGTCTGCGCTCGCGCCGGGACACCTCGCAGGCCTCGGCGATGCGCAGCGCCTGCAGGGCCTCGCGCCCGTCGCACGGGTTGGTCCGCCGACCGAGCACGACCTCGACGAACGCGGCCAGTTCGGCCTCGTAGGCGGGCCCGAAGCGCTCCAGGAAGCCGGTCCAGGGCTTGCCGGCGGCCGGCGGCCCGGTCGGCTCGGTGGACGCGATCGGCGTGCGGTCGTCCAGGCCCACCACGATCTGGTCGAGCTCCCCGGCCAGTTCCATGCGGACGTCGTACCCGGCGCCGTTCAGCCGCGTCGCCGTGGCCGTGGCGAGCGTGCCGTCGTCCAGGGTCAGCAGGACCGCGCCCGTGTCGACGTCACCCGCCTCCCGGAACATCGGCGGCCCGGCGTCCGAACCGGCCGCGTACACGTCGACGACCTCACGTCCCGTCACCCAGCGCAGCATGTCGAAGTCATGGATCAGCGTGTCCCGGTACAGCCCACCGGACAGCGGCAGCCACGAGGGCAGGGGAGGGGCCTGGTCGCTCGTCAGCGCCCGCACCGTGTGCAGCCGCCCGAGCCGCCCCGCGCGCACGGCTTCCCGCGCGCCGACGTACCCGGTGTCGAACCGTCGCTGGAACCCCATCTGCAGAATCGTCCCGGCAGTTTCGACCTCGGCGATCGCGTTCAGCGTTCCGGGCAGGTCGAGGGCGATGGGCTTCTCGCAGAACACCGGGAGCCCCGAGCGTGCTGCCCGACCGATCAGTTCGGCGTGCGCGGCCGTCGCGGTCGTGATCACCACGGCGTCCACGCCCCATTTGAAGATCTCGTCCACCCCCGGCGCCGCCGTCTCCCCGAGGCGATTGGCGAGCTCCTGGGCCCGCGCGGGATCGGCGTCCGTGAGGATCAGCGACCCGACCTCGCGGTTGCGGCTGAGCGTGTTCGCATGGATGGTGCCGATCCGCCCCGTTCCGATGACCCCGATGCGCATGAAAACAAAGTGGGGGTTCGGTGGCCGAGCTGTCAATGCGTATGTCCGGACAATCGGACTACACAACTTCCCGTCAACAACGTGTGGAGCTACGCTCGGCCCGTGCCGAAACCAGATGTGGACCCGACCGTCTCGCTCGAGCTCAGCGTCGACCGGAGCTCGCCCGTGCCGCTGTACTTCCAGCTGTCCCAGCAGCTGGAGGCGGCGATCGAGCACGGAGCCCTCACGCCCGGCAGCCTCCTGGGCAACGAGATCGAGCTGGCCGCCCGCCTCGGTCTGTCCCGCCCCACCGTCCGCCAGGCCATCCAGTCCCTGGTCGACAAGGGCCTCCTGGTCCGGCGCAGAGGTGTCGGCACCCAGGTCGTCCACAGCCAGGTCAAGCGCCCCCTGGAACTCTCCAGCCTCTACGACGACCTCGAGGCCGCGGGCCAGCGCCCCGCCACGAAGGTCCTGGTCAACGCCGTCGTCCCGGCCACCGCAGAGGTCGCCGCGGCCCTGGGTGTCGCCGAGGACAGCGACGTGCACCGGGTGGAGCGCCTGCGCCTCGCCCACGGCGAGCCCATGGCGCACCTCTGCAACTACATCCCCCAGGGCCTCCTGGACCTGAACACGGCCCAGCTGGAGACCACGGGCCTCTACCGCATGATGCGCTCCGCGGGCATCACCCTGCACAGCGCCCGCCAGACGATCGGCGCGAGGGCGGCCACCGCCGCGGAGGCCGAACGGCTGGCCGAACCGGAGGGCGCGCCGCTGCTCACCATGCAGCGCGTCACCTTCGACGACACGGGCAGGGCGGTCGAATACGGCACCCACACCTACCGCCCGACGCGCTACTCGTTCGAGTTCCAGCTACTGGTCAGGTCATGAGCGCCGGGCCGCGACAGTCCTGACCGATTCGCTCGCCCTTGTCGCGCTGGTCGCAATGTCAGGACAAATAGAGGCGAGGCCGCGACGCCGTACGAGGACACGTGGCCGCGCCGATACACGGCCGGGTAGGGCATCCGCGAGCCACCGGCAACCGCCGGCCGGCGCCCGTCGCGCACGCCCCTTCGCTCCCCCGCACAGCACCCCGCCCCGCAGTGAGGCAGAATCGGCGGCGATGAGCACCTACGGCAACTTCACCGCCCCCATAGGCTCCCGCCGCGCCCCCGCACTGCGCACGGTCGGCACCCGGGAACGCCGCTCCCACCTGACCGCACCCCGCGTGCCCACGGTGGGCATCGACATCGGCGGCACCAAGGTGATGGCAGGCGTCGTCGACGCGGACGGCAACATCCTGGAGAAGCTCCGCACGGAGACGCCGGACAAGTCCAAGAGTCCCAAGGTCGTCGAGGACACCATCGTCGAACTGGTCCTGGACCTCTCCGACCGCCACGACGTGCACGCCGTCGGCATCGGAGCCGCCGGGTGGGTGGACGCGGACCGCAACCGCGTCCTGTTCGCCCCCCACCTCTCCTGGCGCAACGAGCCCCTGCGCGACCGCCTGGCCGGCCGCCTCGCCGTCCCCGTCCTGGTCGACAACGACGCCAACTCCGCCGCCTGGGCCGAGTGGCGCTTCGGCGCCGGCCGCGGCGAGGACCACCTCGTCATGATCACGCTCGGCACCGGCATCGGCGGCGCGATCCTGGAGGACGGCCAGGTCAAGCGCGGCAAGTACGGCGTCGCGGGCGAGTTCGGGCATATGCAGGTCGTCCCCGGCGGACACCGTTGCCCGTGCGGCAACCGCGGCTGCTGGGAGCAGTACAGCTCCGGCAACGCCTTGGTCCGCGAGGCCAAGGAGCTGGCCGCCGCGGACTCCCCGGTGGCCTACGGGATCATCGAGCACGTCAAGGGCAACATCGGCGACATCACCGGGCCGATGATCACCGAGCTGGCCCGCGAGGGCGACGCGATGTGCATCGAGCTGCTGCAGGACATCGGCCAGTGGCTCGGCGTCGGCATCGCCAACCTGGCCGCCGCCCTCGACCCGTCCTGCTTCGTCATCGGCGGTGGCGTCAGCGCCGCCGACGACCTGCTGATCGGCCCCGCGCGCGACGCGTTCAAGCGTCAGCTCACCGGCCGCGGCTACCGCCCCGAGGCCCGGATCGCCCGCGCCCAGCTGGGCCCCGAGGCCGGCATGGTGGGCGCCGCCGACCTGGCCCGCCTGGTCGCCCGCCGCTTCCGCCGCGCCAACCGGCGCCGGGTGGAGCGCTACGAACGCTACGCGCGCTACACGGAGGCCCGCCGCTCCACCCGGGACACCGCATGACGGCATCGCTGCCCCGCCAGGCGGCACCGCCGGGCGAGCCGGGCCGTCCGGCCGAGGACCACCGCCACAGGATCCGCCGCCGGGCGCTCACGCTGCTCATCATCGTGCTCCTCATCGGTGTCCCGGCCGGCTATCTGGTGATCTCCGCCGCCCAGAGCCGCGACAGCGGCAAGGACAAGGAGGCCAAGTACGCGGCGACCGGCCTGACCAAGGGCTGGCCGTCGAAGGTGCAGCGCCGCCTCTACCAGGTGCCGATGCCGCACCCCTCGGGCAAGGTCGCCTCCTACGAGACCAACAACTGGAAGACCAGCCGGCTCTACGTCCAGTTCCAGACGCCGCTGCGCAACCTCGACGTCTTCCTGAACGACATGGGCGTCAAGCGGTCCGACCTGAAGAAGGGCGAGATCACCATCAGCGCCCGCGACCAGAAGATCACCGGCTGGGACTTCACCAGCCCCGGCCCCTGGTACGGCCTGGTCCACGAGCAGAAGGCACCGAAGCCCACCCAGTACGTCATGATGAGCCTGGGGAACAGGAACAACCCGTTCTTCTACGTCGTCTCCCGCACGGTTCCGTGACGCGGCGCGCTTCGGCGCGGCCGCCGGAGCCGATTGTCAGACCCCGCCCGTAGAGTCGAAGACATCTGATCCGGGACACGGGCGGGAGGTGACAGGTCGTATGGGTGGCACGGTCGTCGTGGACGAGCGCGAGGCGGCGGCGGTCCCCGTCCGGCTCGCGGCCGTCTTCCTCCCCGCCCCCCTGCCGAGGGACGGCCGGATCGCCTTCTGGGACCCCGACGGCGGCCCGCTGCCCGCCGAGGACACCGAGCTCACCGTCGTACGACCGCACGGCGCCTCCGGAGTGCGGCGCAGGACCGCCCCCGCGCTCACCCTCCCGGTCGCCGAGGCCCTGCCCCTCCTGGTCCGCGCCCGGCGCGATCCGGCCGCGCACCCCGCCACCGCCTGCTGGGGAGCCGCGGCCCTGCACGCGCTGCGGCTCACCGCGCGCGGCCGCCTCCTGCCCGGCCTCACGGCCACCGGCCACGACGCGTGGCGGGCCGGCCCGCTGGACCCCGACGACCTCGCGCACCTGAGGTCCGTCGCCGCCGCCCTGCCCCACGAGGGCCACGCGGTCCCGCTGCCGGGCCCCGGCCCGCTGCGGCTGCCCGAGCCGGAGGCGCTGATGCGCTCCTTCCTGGACGCGGTCGCCGACACCCTGCCCCGCACCCCGGCCGCGCCGCACGCCCTCGGCAGGCCCTTCGCGGACCGCCGTCCCCAGCGGCTGCCCGACGCCCGGGACTGGGCGGCCGAGGTCGCCGCCGGCATGGACGCGGGCGTGCGCGTCTCGCTCCGTCTTGACCTGTCGGCGTACGAGCTGTTCGACGGCGACGACGTCAGGCGCACCGCGGGCGCCGCGATCGTCCAGGTGCACAGCCTCGCCGACCCCACCCTCGTCGTCGACGCGGCGGCCCTGTGGGCGGGCGAGGCGGACGCGGCGTTCGGCCCACGCGCCCGCGTGGACGCCGCGCTGGCCGTGCTGAGGGCCGCCCGGATCTGGGCACCGCTCGACCGGCTCGCCGAGCAGGACGTACCCGACGTCCTCGCCCTCCAGGACGAGGAGCTGGGCGACCTCCTCGGCCTGGCGGCGACGCGGCTCGCGGCGGCAGGAGTCGCGGTGCACTGGCCCCGGGACCTGGCCCAGGACCTGTCGTCCGCCGCGGTCGTCCGCCCCGCACCCGGCTCGGCGACGGACGGCACGGGCTTCTTCGAGAGTGAGGAACTCCTCCAGTTCCGCTGGCAGCTGGCGCTCGGCGGCGATCCGCTCACCGAGGCCGAGATGGACGCGCTGGCCGAGGCGCACCGCCCCGTCGTACGGCTGAGGGACCGCTGGGTGCTGGTCGACCCGGCCCTCGTCCGCAAGGCCCGCAAGCGCGAACTGGGCCTGCTGGACCCGGTGGACGCGCTCTCCGTCGCCCTCACCGGCAGCGCGGAGGTGGAGGGCGAGACCGTCGAGGCGGTCCCGGTGGGTGCCTTGGCGGCCCTGCGCGACCGACTGACCGCCGGAGTCCGGCCCGCCGACCCCCCACCCGGTCTGCACGCGACCCTGCGCGACTACCAACTCCGCGGCCTGGCCTGGCTGGACCTCATGACGACGCTGGGCCTCGGCGGCTGCCTTGCCGACGACATGGGCCTCGGAAAGACGATCACGGTCATCGCCCTGCATCTCAAGCGGGCCCGCGGCGAGCCCACCCTGGTGGTCTGCCCGGCCTCGCTGCTGGGCAACTGGCAGCGGGAGATCGCCCGTTTCGCACCCGGCGTCCCCGTCCGGCGCTTCCACGGCCCGGACCGCACCCTGGAGGACCTGTCAGGAGGGTTCGTCCTCACCACCTACGGCACCATGCGCACCACGGCGCCACGGCTGGCCGAGCAGCGCTGGGGCATGGTCGTGGCGGACGAGGCACAGCATGTGAAGAACCCGTACTCGGCGACGGCCAAGGCCCTGCGTACGATCCCGTCACCCGCGCGCGTGGCCCTCACGGGCACCCCGGTGGAGAACAACCTCTCCGAACTCTGGGCCCTGCTCGACTGGACGACCCCGGGACTCCTCGGCCCCCTGAAGTCCTTCCGCGCCCGGCACGCGCGTGCCGTCGAGAACGGCGAGGACGAGGAGGCGGTGCGGCGGCTGGCCCGGCTGGTCCGCCCCTTCCTCCTCCGGCGCAAGAAGTCCGACCCGGGCATCGTCCCCGAGCTGCCGCCCAAGACGGAGACGGACCATCCGGTGCCGCTCACCCGTGAGCAGGCGGCGCTGTACGAGGCGGTGGTGCGGGAGTCGTTGCAGACCATCGAGGCGTCTCAGGGCATCGCCCGCAGGGGCCTGGTGCTGAAGCTCCTGGGCGCGCTGAAGCAGATCTGCGACCACCCGGCCCTGTTCCTCAAGGAGGAGGCGGCAGCGGGCTCCGACGGCCGTCTGCTCGCCCGTTCCGGCAAACTGGCGCTGCTCGACGAGCTGTTGGACACCCTGCTGGCGGAGGACGGCTCGGCGCTGGTCTTCACCCAGTACGTCGGGATGGCCCGGCTGATCACCGCCCACCTCGCCTCCCGCGCGGTCCCCGTCGACCTGCTCCACGGCGGCACCCCCGTCCCCGAACGCGAACGCATGGTGGACCGCTTCCAGAGCGGCGCGACCCCGGTCCTCGTCCTCTCCCTCAAGGCGGCGGGCACCGGCCTCAACCTCACCCGAGCGGGCCATGTGATCCACTTCGACCGCTGGTGGAACCCCGCCGTCGAGGAACAGGCCACCGACCGCGCCTACCGCATCGGCCAGACCCAGCCGGTCCAGGTCCACCGCCTCATCACGGAGGGGACGGTCGAGGACCGTATCGCCGAGATGCTGGAGTCCAAGCGGGCGCTGGCCGACGCGATCCTCGGCAGCGGCGAGTCGGCCCTCACCGAACTGACGGACCGTGAACTGTCCGACCTCGTCTCCCTCCGGAGCCCGTCATGACCCCGGGCCCGGCCGACGAGGCCCGCAGGGCACTACGAGAGGCACGGGAGCGGCAGCGCCGCGGCGAGGGCCCTCCCGAGGCGCCTTCGACCCCGAAGGAACCCAAGGCCCAGAGCGAGGAGCAGCCCACGCCGACCGCCACACCCTCGACCGGCACAACCACCCCCGCAGGCAGGCCGGACTCCGCCGCGCCCGACCGGGATACCGAGGCGGCTGCCCCGGGCAGCGGGGCCGCCGGCCGGGGCGGCGAGGCTGTACGGGTCAGCGGGGTCTTCACGCGGGGCGGGGAGGCCGGGCAGGAGGGCCGGGCCGCCGGCCGGGGTGGGGAGGTTGTGCGGGGCAACTGGGCCGTCAGCCGGGGCGGTGAGGCTGTGAGGGGCAGTGGGGCCGCCGGCCAGGGCGGCAAGGCTGTGCGGGGCAGCGGCAGCGGGGCTGCCGGCCGAGGCCGAGAAGCTGGGCAGGGTGGCCGGGCCATCGGTGCTCCTCAGGCCGATGAACTCGCTCCCTCCCCGCCGGCCGATGAACCCGTGGAGTCTTCGGCAACCGATCAACCCGCGCAGTCCCGGTCGGCCGATCAACCCGTTCCCTCTCCGCCGGCCGACCACACCGTGCCCTCCCCGCCGGTCGATGACACCGTTCACTTCTCGCCCGCAGATGAACCCGTGGAGTCTTCGGCAACCGATCAACCCGCTCAGCCCCGGCCGGCCGATCAACCCGTTCCCTCTCCGTTGGCCGGTGCCTCGGTTCACTTCCAGGGGGCCGATCAGCCCGCGCCTTTCCCGCCGGCTGATCAGCCTGTTGACTCCCCGGTGGCCGATCGGCCTGTTGACTCCCCGCAGGCTGACCGGCCTGCTGGCCTCCCGCAAGCCGAGCGACCTGCTGATGCACCGTTGGCCGGTGTCTCCGAACGCCTCCAGCGGTCCGATCGCTCGGAGCACTCACCACAGGGTGACGACCCCGTTCACTCCCCGCCAACCCATGACCTCCCGCACTCGCAACCGGCCGGTGAAGGTGTTCGCTCCCCGCAGGGCGGTGAGGCTTCTCATGCCCCGCCCACGAGTGGACCTCTTCATACCCCGCCCACGAGTGGGCCTCTTCATGCCCCAACGGCCGGTGGACCTGTCGAATCCTCGGCCGGCGACGATCCCGTTCCGCCGCGTGCGCGGCCCGCGCAAGTCGTGCGGGAGGCGTTGCGTGCCGCGCGGGAGCAGGCGCGGCGGGAAGCGGAGGCAGGTGAGCGCGCGGGCCGCCGTTCCGCGTCGGGACCGCGCCGCGCCGAGCGGGTCCCGGACGGGGCGCGCGGTGGTGCGTCCCGGCGCGCGCCCGGGGTGCAGGCACGTGACCTGCGGGAGCTGCTCGCCGGAGCATTCCGGATGCCTTCGGAGGAGAGTACGCCGGAAGGCGCCGACGACCGTACGGACCGTACACGGCAAGGGAGTTCGGTCCCAGGCACCTCCGGACGCAGCACGACCTCGGCACAGCCGGAGAGCGCGGCGGCCGAGACCGATGCCGAGACGGACCGTACGTCCACCGCACGCCCCTCCCACCCCGCACGTTCCGCGCAGACCGGCCCCACCCCCGAGCCCTTCTCGGCCGTCTCCGCCCTGCCCCGTTCCATGGCGGCCCCCTCCCGCGACGGCGAACTGCGCCGCACCTTCCCCGCGTCGGCGCCCGCCGCGTCCACCTCCTCCTCCCCGGTGGATTCCCCTGCCCCCTTTGCCGGCACCTGGTGGGGAAACGCCTGGGTCACCGCCCTGGAGGAAGGCGCGTTGGACCCCAAGCGCCTTGCGCGGGGCCGGAGTTATGCCGAGCAGGGGCATGTGGACGCCATCACCGTCACCCCGGGCCTGGTTCTGGCGTATGTACAGGGCAGCCGGCCTCGCCCGTATCGCGTGCAGGTGCGGTTGCGGACGCTGGACGACGCCGACTGGGCGCGGTTCCTGGACGCCGCCGCCGAGCGGCCCGGACATATCGCCGCCCTGCTCGACAAGGAGCTGCCGCAGTCCCTCGCCGACTGCGGGGTGCCGCTGCTGCCCGGCCCGCGCGATCTCGACCCGCACTGCAGCTGCCCCGACCGCGGCCACCCCTGCAAGCACGCCGCGGCCCTCTGCTACCAGACCGCCCGCCTCCTCGACGCCGATCCCTTCGTACTGCTCCTCCTGCGCGGCCGCGGTGAGCGCGAACTGCTCGACGCCCTCTCCCGCCTCAGCGCCGCGCGGGCGGCCCGGGCAACCCAGGAGCAGGAGCCCGCCCAGCTGCCGGGAGTCCGAGCCACCGAGGTCGCGCTCGCGAGCCGCCGGCTCCCGCCCCTCCCCGCCCCGTTGCCCGTGCCCCCGCACCCCGAGCAGCCCCCGGTCTACCCGGCGGCCCCGGGCGGACCGGACCCCTTCGCACTGGACCAGCTGGCCACCGACGCCGCCGCCCGCGCCCACGCCCTGCTCACCACCGGCCGTGACCCGGTGGCCGAGCTGACGCTGTGGCAGGACGCGGTCCGGCTCGCCGCCGCCCGCCCGGGTTCCGGCCTCACCGCGACGACCCGCGCGCTCTATGCCTCCCTCGCCTCCGCCGCCGACCGCACCCCGTCCGACCTGGCCCGTGCCGTCGCCGCCTGGCGGCAGGGCGGCCTCGAAGGACTCACCGTTCTCGAAGAGCCCTGGGACCCGCCCGCCGGTCGCTTCGACCGCGCCCGCCCCCTCCTGCTCGCCGCCGACCTCCCTGCCTTCCGCCCTTGGCGCAACCACCTCACCCACCCCCGCGGCCACCTCCAACTCCGTCTGGGCCGCGACGGACTGTGGTACGCCTACGAGTCCGAGCCGGGCCGCGACGACTGGTGGCCCCGTGGCACCCCCGACCTGGACCCGGTGGGCGCCCTCACCGGCCTGGGTACCCCGACCGACCTCTGACCGCCGACGACCGGGCACGGCTCATCGGCGGCTCCCGCCTCGGCCGGCCGGTCGCGACCGTCCCCAGCCCCCCAGGGACACCTCGTCGAGACCGTCGTACGGCATCCCGTGAAGACGGTGTGAGGGTTCCCCGGTGATCCGCCGGAGTCAGGTGTGAGGACTTGGGGCCCAGGGACCGGGGGCGGAGAAACGGCGGTTAGCGTGGAGCGGTGAGTGAGACGAAGACCCCCGCCCTCCAGTACCGCTTCGACGGCCCGGACGACGCCCCGGTCCTCGTCCTCGGTCCCTCGCTCGGCACCACCTGGCACATGTTCGACCGCCAGATGCCGGAGTTGACGAAGCAGTGGCGCGTCTTCCGGTTCGATCTGCCGGGGCACGGCGGGGCGCCGGCGTACCCGGCGGACTCGGTCGGTGAACTCGCCGAGCGGCTGCTGGCCACGCTTGACGCGCTCGGTGTGCAGCGGTTCGGGTACGCGGGCTGTGCGTTCGGTGCCGCCGTCGGTCTCGAACTGGCCCTGCGCCATCCGGAGCGGCTCGCCTCGCTCGCGGTGATCGCGGCCTCGCCGCGGTTCGGCACGGCGGACGAGTTCCGCCAGCGCGGCGTGATCGTGCGCACCAACGGGCTCGCCCCCATCGCCCGTACCTCCCCGGACCGCTGGTTCACCGGCGGGTTCGCCGCCGCGCAGCCCGCGATCACCGAGTGGGCCGTGCAGATGGTGCGCACCACGGACCCCGGCTGCTACATCTCCGCCTGTGAGGCCCTGGCGTCGTTCGACGTACGGGCCGAGCTCGGCCGGGTCGGGGTGCCGACACTCGTCCTGGTCGGCTCGGACGACCGGGTCACCGGGCCCGCCGAGGCCCGTACGCTGGTCGCCGCCATCCCGGACGCCCGCCTCGCCGTCGTGCCCGGCGCCTCCCATCTGGTGCCGGTCGAGCAGCCCGCCGCCGTGACCGATCTGCTGGTGCGGCACTTCTCCACCGCCTGGCAGCCCGCCGCCGATTCCACCACCGGCCAGACGGCCATCCCCGCGGCCCCCGTCAAGGCGGTCCTGGCCGTCACCTCCCAGCTGACTCCGATCGCCGAGATCGCACCGGCGGTCGTCGCGCCGGCGCCGGGGACCGGACGGCCCGACCCCTACGACGCCGGCCTCAAGGTCCGCCGCGAGGTGCTCGGTGACGCGCATGTCGACCGGGCGCTCGCGCAGGCAGACGCGTTCTCCGGGGACTTCCAGGAGTTCGTCACCCGGTACGCGTGGGGCGAGATCTGGGACCGGCCCGGCCTGGACCGCCGCTCGCGCAGCTGCGTCACCCTCACCGCCCTGGTCGCGGGCGGCCACCTGGACGAGCTGGCCTTCCACACCCGCGCCGCCCTGCGCAACGGTCTCACCCCGGTGGAGATCAAGGAGGTGCTGCTGCAGGCCGCCGTCTACTGCGGTGTACCGGCGGCGAACAGCGCGTTCAAGGTGGCCCAGCAGGTCGTCCGGGAGGAGACCACGCCCGAGGAATGATCATCGTCCGGGCAGCAGGAGCACGGGGCCGAACCACCCGACGTGGCGCGAGGCGGCAGGATGGGATCCATGAAACTCACCAAGAAGTCGCACGCGTGCGTACGCCTGGAGAAGGACGGGCGGACGCTCGTCCTCGACCCCGGAGGATTCAGCGAGGAGGACTCCGTGATCGGCGCGGAAGCGATCCTCGTCACCCACGAACACGTGGACCACTTCAGCGAGGAACGGCTGCGGGCGGCCATGGAGGCCGATCCGGCCGCCGAGATCTGGACCCTCGCCTCGGTCGCGCGGCAGATCTCCGCCGCCTTCCCCGGCCGGGTGCACACGGTCGGCCACGGCGACACCTTCACCGCCGCCGGTTTCGACGTCCAGGTCCACGGCGAACTGCACGCGGTCATCCACCCGGACATCCCGCGCGTCACCAACGTCGGCTACCTCATCGACGGCGGCAAGGTCTTCCACCCCGGCGACGCCCTCACCGTCCCCGATCACCCCGTCGAGACGCTGATGCTGCCCGTCATGGCTCCCTGGAACAAGATCTCCGAGGTCATCGACTACGTCCGCGAGGTCAAGCCGCAGCGCGCCTACGACATCCACGACGCCCTCCTCACCGACCTCGCCCGCCCGATCTACGACCGCCAGATCGGCGGCCTGGGCGGCGCGGAACACCTTCGGCTGGCACCGGGCGGCTCGGCGGAGGTCTGAGAGCACGAGACGGAGCACGAGTCGGGCGCGGGACCGAGCGTGGGTCCGGGGACGGGTCCGGGGACGGGCGGCGGCGGGCGGGGCGGTCGCGTTGTCAGTGCCGCCCGGTAGGTTGTGAGACATGCGCATCGCGACCTGGAACGTCAACTCGATCACCGCCCGCCTGCCGAGGCTCCTGGCCTGGCTGGAGAGCAGCGGCACCGATGTGCTCTGCCTCCAGGAGGCCAAGCTGGCCGAGGACCAGTTCCCGTTCGACCAGCTGCGCGAGGCGGGCTACGAGGCGGCGGTCCACGCGACCGGGCGGTGGAACGGGGTGGCGGTGCTCTCCCGCGCAGGCCTGGAGGACGTCGTCAAGGGCCTGCCCGGCGACCCCGGCTACGACGGCGCCGAGGAACCCCGCGCCATCTCGGCGACCTGCGGCAAGGTCCGCGTCTGGTCGGTGTACGTGCCGAACGGCCGTGAGGTGGACCACCCCCACTACGCGTACAAGCTCCAGTGGTTCGAGGCCCTCAGGGCGGCCGTCGCCGGCGACGCGGCCGGCAGCCGCCCCTTCGCGGTCCTCGGCGACTACAACGTGGCGCCGACCGACGACGACGTCTACGACGTGGCCGCCTTCGAGGGCCTCACCCATGTCACCCCGGCCGAGCGCGCCGCCCTCGCCTCCCTGCGCGAGGCCGGCCTCTCCGACGTCGTACCGCGCCCCCTCAAGTACGACCACCCCTTCACCTACTGGGACTACCGCCAGCTCTGCTTCCCCAAGAACCGCGGCATGCGCATCGACCTGGTGTACGGCAACGAGCCGTTCGCCACCGCGGTCACCGACGCCTACGTGGACCGGGAGGAGCGCAAGGGCAAGGGCGCGTCGGACCACGCGCCGGTGGTGGTGGACCTGGACGTCTAGTCCCCGCACCTGGTCCCCGCACCCGGTCCCGCACCTGGCCCTCGTCCTCGCCCCCTGGACGCGCGGTCCCCGCGGCCTGGGCGGGTGGTTCCTACAGCAGCGTCAGGTCCACGGACCGGGCGAGTGCCGCCAACCCCGCGTCCCCGGGATGCAGATGATCCCCGCAGTCGTAGACGGGCAGCATCCGCGCCGGGTGCGCCGGGTCGCGGAGCACGCCGTCGAAGTCGAGTACGCCGTCGAACTCGTCCGACCCGCGGATCCAGCCGTTGACCGCCGTCCGCTCGGCGTCGACGGCGGCCGTGCAGGCCACCTCGCCCTCGCACGGCAGGATCGTGGCCACCAGCATCCGCAGCCCCCGCGCGTGTCCCCGCTCGGCGATCTCCCGCAGGCCCGCGACGACCTCCCGCGCGGTCGACCGAGCGCGCAGGTCGTTCACGCCCTCGAAGACGATCAACGTGCGCGGCGAGGTCTGGTCGAGGACATCGCGGTCGAGGCGGTGCAGCGCGCTCACCCCGCCGCTGCTCGTGGACACCCCGTCGCCGGGATAGGAGTCGGTGACCACACGGTTGCCCGAGATCCCCTCGTTCAGCACGCCGTAGCGCGGCACCGCGTCCTGCTCCAGCAGGCGCCCGGCCAGCACGTTCGGCCACCGCCGGTTCGCGTCCCGGGTCGAGGTGGTGCCGTCGGTGATCGAGTCCCCGAGCACCACCACCGACCCCGGCCCGCCGCTCACGTCCACTCCGCTCAGCAGCGGCCAGCTGGTCAGCGTCCTCTCGTACGACGCCGCCGTGCTCTCCGCCGCGTGGTCGCCCGGCACGCTCACATACGACCGCTGCACCGCGACCCGGTGCAGGGGTGCGGCCGTCACCGTGTCCGGCAGATGGAAGCTCACCAGCAGGTTCGTGTCCGCGGGCACCGCGAAGGACAGCGGATCGCTGAACACCTCTGCCCCCGCCGGGACTTCGGTCCCGGCCGCGCCGCCGAAGGACACCGGCACCGGCACCTCCCGCGCCGCGGCGCCCGCCGCCTCCACCGCCACCGTCGCGCTCCCGATCCGTACCGGCGCCGCCGCGAACGTGTTCTCGAACCGCAGCCGCACCCGGGGCCCGCCCACCGATGTGTGCACCACCAGCCGCAGCGTCCGGTCGCTCCACGGACCGACGGCCGCGTACCCCGAGCTCGCCGCCGCCCAACTCCCGCTCCAGCCCTGTCCGGAGGACCGCACCGACACCGCGAACACATGGAGACCGGCGGCCCGGGGCAGCCGTACGGACGAGACCTCGCGCCCTCGCGCCAACGGCACCGTCACCACGTACAGCCGTGCCTGCCGGGCGAGTTGACCGGTCGGGGTGTTGATGTGCGGCAGCGCCACCGCCCGCGTGGCGAGCGGGCCGGTGCGCCAGTCGGGGGCCGTCAGCCGGTACGAGGAGAGGGCGCCGTCCGTGTACGACACCGAGCCCGTGCCGCTCGCCTCGGCATCGCCCGTGCCCGCGACCAGGAAGGCGAGCGCGTCGCCCCGGCCGCCGAGGCGCACCCACTGGCCGTCGGCCCGCACGTTGTCCGGCTCGCCGGGGCGCCGGTCCGGCCAGGTCAGACCCGCGCCCCGCACGGTGAGCGTGCGTCCGGGGCTCCAGCCCGCGGCCGCCAGGTCCCGCGCGGACAGGGAGGCGCCCGAGCCGTCGAGGTCGGCGGCGGCCGGGGCGGAGTCGTCGCTGACCGCCCGGTTGTCGAAGAGCCGCTCCAACGGCAGCGGTTGTGCCGCGCCCACGGCCCGTGCCGAGAACGCCGGCGCAAGGGCGGCGTACACGACGATGACGATCGCGAATCCCCGGACATGTCGACGCACGGCCGACTCCTCCCGCTCACCGGTGGGACGAAAGACGCAGGCTGAAGCTAGAGAGACGAGAGGGGCGCGGCAACGGGACATGCACGGAGTGGGCGTGAAATCGCCCCGAAGTGAGCACCCGCGCGCCTGTGGTGCGTACGCCGGTGCGAATGCCACGCTGGAGGTATGAAGATCCCTTTTCTCGGCCACCGACGCGAGGAGTACGCGGACCTCGACCCCGAGGGCATCGCCGGACTCCTCGCCGAGTGCGAGCTGCTCCGGTCGCAGGCGTCCCGTGAGGGCGTTCAACTGGACGACTCCGTCGAGTCGTTGGAGGCCCTCGACCAGGTGGTGCCGCGCTGGCGGGACGACGAGGAGGTGCTGCCCTGGCTCGGCAACGACGCCGGGCTCTATCTGGGCACGGTGATCGTGCGCACCGTGCCCGGTGCCGCCTGGGAGATCCGGTCGGACGGCCAGCCCGTCGTGCTGCTGAACACCGGCCGTGAGTTCGACGTCGTGGAGTTGGGCCAGGAGTGGGCGGCCAGTGGGGCGCCGGAACTCTCCCAGGTGTACGCCGAGGTCGCCGAGGAGTGACATGAGAGGCTCGTGTGACTCATGGTTCAACGTAAGACCGAGATAAATACGGCTAATGCCCGAAAAGTGCGTGTCGTGTACTAACTCCACTCTTGTCTGGATAGTTTGCGGCAACCACGACACAGCTGAGAGTGAGTAGGGCTGCGAATGGCCGTCGATCCGTTGATCGAACTGCGTGAAGCGAACAAGTACCTCGGGGAGGACTGAGCCGTAGAGCCCTCCCCGCCCGGCCGCAGCCGGAGATCACTGCTCGCGCAGCGGGATCGACACGTACGACGGGTCGTTCGACGGCGAGGAGAAGGTCAGCTGCGCGCCGGACGGGTTGTGCTCGATGTAGAGCGGGTCGACCGTGTCGACGACCAGGGCCAGCCGGTGCCCTGCCGGGACGTCGTAGGCCGTGGAGAACAGCTCCAGGTCGACGCCGAACGGCTTTCCCGGTGTACGCCCGTGGAAGGTGTACGGCGCGTTGCTGACCAGCTTGCCGAGGCCGAGCGGCCCCACGTCGTAGAGGTAGGCGACGAGGGTGCCGCTCTCCTCGGTCGGGGTGAGGGTGGTGTGCAACGTCGCGGTGCCGCGCACCTGTTGGACGATGGCGTACTTCTCCGACTGCCATACGGCGGCCCAGCGGCGGGGGAGCAGGGGGATCGAGGCGATCGGCGGGATCCTGGCCACCTGGTCGAGGATGCTGGAGAGGAAGACGGTCCCGCCGTCCGCGCCGGAGTCGACGTTGGTGTGGATCGTGGTGGTGCCCGCGAGGGCGATCTTCTTCCGGGTCGCGCCGACCGACTTCCAGTCCGGGTAACCCTCGTAGCCGTCGGTGGAACGGGACTTGAGCTCAACCGGTTCCTCGCGGTTGATGCCGTTGTCCGCGCCCCTGAGGTAGTGGTCGAACCAGCGCTCGGTGTCCGTCCACACGTCGTTGGGCAGCCCGAACAGGCCGGTCAGCTCGGCGGTGGCGTGGTCGCCCGGGCGGAACTCGAGTCTCTTCGGCCCGGTCAGCCTCTCGTAGAAGTCCGTGTACTGGTTGGGCGGGAAGATCGTGTCGCCCCAGGCGTTGGCGAGCATGAGCGCCGTGCCGTTCTTGTTGAGCTGATCCGTATAGGTGGCGGGGGAACGTTTCTTCCCCCAGCCGATGATCTCCTGTTCCTTGGAGAGGTTGGAGGCGTAGAAGTCGTCGAAGACCTGGCGGGCCTCGGGGCTCTGCCGGCCGGTGACCAGACTCACCCCGTCCAGCAGGGCCGCGGCCTGTACGTGCTGGGTGCGACCGGAGTAGATCGAGCCGATCAGGTCGGCCCAGCCGCTGAGCGCGGCGACCGCCTTGATCCGCTTGTCGTGCGCGGCGGCGAGCAGGCTGATCCCGGCGCCGTAGGAGACGCCCGCCATGCCGATGTGCCCCGAGTCCGCGGGGGAGTTGGCGAGCGCCCAGTCGATGACCTTGGACGCGTCGGCCACGTCCGGTGGTCCGGCCACTTCTATCTCGCCGCCGGACTGCCAGAACCCGCGTACGTTGTAACTGACCACGACGTAACCGGAGTCGGCCAACTTCTGGGCCTGGGCGAGGTATTGGATCTGGGGGAAGCCCCAGCTCGTGGGCATCACCAGCAGTGGGTAGCGGCGCGTGCCGTCGGCGCCCGCGGGCGTGACGACGTTCCCCTTGAGGACGGTGCCGCCGTCGCCGGCGATGTCGACGAAGCGGACGGTGTCCGCGGCCCGCGCGGTCGGGGCGGTCGCGAGGACGCCACCGGCGATCAGTGTCGCGGAGACGGCGCCCACGGCGGTCGTACGCAGGGCCTTGCGATGGTGTCCCACGGTCACTCCTCACTCGTGTCAGTGCAAAGTGACCAGACGGTAACCGCGACGCCTTACCGTAAGTAACCCGTCGGTAAGTTACGTGCGGGTAACGATTGTTGTCATGTGAATCAATTCAGGAGGAGCGGTGGGAGTTACGAGGAGCCGGGGCCGCCGCCGCGGGCAGCGGAGCCCGCGCCTCGCGGGTCACATCGCCGACCAGTTCCACCACATCCGGGCCGTACGCCTGCGAGTTGACCACTCTCAGCAGCAGTACGAAGGAGCTCGCGCCGTACTTGCGGGACAGTCGCTCGTGGTTGCGGGCCAGATAGCGGGTGGCGGCCTGGTTGGTGATGGCGCGCTGTCCGCAGAAGAGGAAGACGGGGCGGCTCTGCTGCTCGCCGGCGGTCAGCCGGGCCAGCAGGACGTACTCCGTGACGCCCGGGTCCATGCGGTAGCGCTCGGTGCCGACCTGGAACGCGCCCCGGTCCGGGCCGGGTTCGGGATCGATGTTCACCCGGACGCCCGGCAGCATCGCCGACATGTGCGCCACCATGCGGCGGTTGGACCCGGGTCCGCCGACGCAGAACTCGGTGCGCTCGCCGAAGCCCTGGTGCACCGCGTCCTGGGTGACCACATGGAACTGGGCCCCGCAGTCCTTGATGAGCGCGGAGAGTTCGAGCAGCGCGAACACGTCGAAACGGTGCACCGCGGGCTCGGCGGTGGCCGAGTCGCGGTTGACGACGAGCAGCGACTCCGAGTTCTCCGGCAGTCCGAGGAAGGCCTGCTTACGGCGGAGCCTGCGCCGCCACAGATAGGTACGGGCCAGCCAGCCGAGGGCGGCGCTGATGCCGGCCGCGACCACGCCCAGGACGATGTTGCGCACGTCGTCATTCATGGGCGCGCATGCTAGCGGGCCGAGATGGCTGGTACGTACCGGTGTTCGATCTGTGGCATTCGCATGACAGCAGCCGGAATGGGGCTGTCGGGCACCTGTGCGTTCTGGTTACGCTGCGCGGACGTCCCTGACTGGAGGTACGGATGCGTCGCCCTGTCGCGCGGAAACTGTCGGTCCTGGCGGTCTCGGCCGCCGTGGTGTCGGTGGGGGCGGCGGCACCGCCGGCCTCCGACGCCACCCCCGCGAAAGTTCCGGTCGCCGTCGGCTATGGGGGCGCTGTCGCGAGCGTCGACGCGGACGCCTCCGCCGCCGGTATCGAGGTCCTGCGCAAGGGCGGCAACGCGGTCGACGCCGCCGTCGCCACGGCCGCCGCACTCGGCGTCACCGAGCCGTACTCCTCCGGCATCGGGGGCGGCGGCTACTTCGTCTACTACGACGCCAAGTCCCGTACGGTGCACACCATCGACGGCCGTGAGACCGCGCCGCTGACCGCCGGCTCCGACCTCTTCCTGGAGAACGGCAAGCCGCTCGCCTTCGCCGACGCCGTCAGCAGCGGGCTGAGCGTGGGCACGCCGGGGACGCCGGCCACCTGGCAGACGGCGCTGGACGAGTGGGGCAGCAGAGGACTCGGGACGGTGCTGAAGCCGGCCGAGCGGATCGCCCGTAACGGGTTCGTGGTCGACGACACCTTCCGCTCACAGACCTCCGCCAACGAGACCCGGTTCAGGTACTTCCCGGACACGGCGAAGCTGTTCCTGCCGGGCGGGCAGCTGCCGGTGGTGGGGTCGACGTTCAGGAATCCCGAACTCGCCAAGACGTACGAGGAGTTGGGGAAGAAGGGGGTCGGGGCGATCTACCGCGGTGACCTGGGACAGGACATCGTGAACACGGTCGAGCATCCGCCCGTGGACCCCAGTTCGGGATGGAACGCACGGGCCGGAAAGCTGTCGGAGAAGGATCTCGCCGCGTACCGGGCCAAGGTGCAGGCTCCCACGAGGACTTCGTACCGCGGACTGGGCGTCTACTCGATCGCTCCTTCGTCCTCCGGTGGCACGACCGTGGGCGAGGCGCTCAACATCCTGGAGAACACGGACCTTTCGAAGGCGAGCGAGGTCCAGTACCTGCACCACTTCATCGAGGCGAGCCGGATCGCGTTCGCGGACCGGGGGCGGTGGGTCGGGGACCCGGCCTTCGAGGACGTACCGACCAAGGAGCTGCTGTCGCAGCGGTACGCCGACTCACGCGCCTGCCTGATCAAGGACGACGCGACGCTGACCAGTCCGGTCGCGCCGGGGGACCCCCGCCATCCGGCGGCGTGCGGGGCCGGCGGTACGGCGGCTCCCACGACGTACGAGGGGGAGAACACCACGCATCTGACGGTCGCCGACAAGTGGGGGAACGTCGTCTCCTACACGCTGACGATCGAGCAGACCGGTGGCAGCGCGATCACGGTTCCCGGGCGCGGGTTCCTGCTGAACAACGAGCTGACCGACTTCTCGTTCGCGCCGGCCAACCCCGCCGTGCACGACCCGAACCTGCCCGGACCGGGGAAGCGGCCGCGGTCCTCCATCTCACCGACGATCGTGCTGGACAGGAACAACCGGCCGGTGGTGGCGCTGGGTTCGCCCGGCGGCGCGACCATCATCACGACGGTGCTGCAGGTGCTCACCGAGTTCCTGGACCGGCATCTGCCGCTGGTCGACGCGATCGCCGCGCCACGGGTGAGCCAGCGCAACGCGGCCAGGACCGATATGGAGCCGGCGCTCTACAACGACACCGGTGCGGCCGGGCTGAGGGCTCGACTCGAGGCCATCGGGCAGTCGTTCAGCCTGAATCCCGAGATCGGGGCCGCCACCGGTGTGCAGCGGTTGCCGGGCGGGAAGTGGCTGGCGGCCGCGGAGACGGTACGGCGGGGTGGCGGGTCGGCTCAGGTGGTGGACCCTGCCCCGTAGCGAGTCGCCCAGGCTCCTGAAGGCCGTGGGCGGACCGAAATCCGCCCGCGGCCTCAAGAACCGTCACCCGCACGGAATTCCAAGGCGCCGTCCGTCGCGTCCACCGTCACCCGGACGCCCTCCGCGATCGTGCCGTTCAGGAGCAGGCGCGACAGCTGGTTGTCGACCTCTCGCTGGATGGTGCGACGCAACGGACGTGCTCCGTACTCCGGTTGGTAGCCGCGTTCCGCCAGCCAGTCGACCGCCGCGTCGGTGAAGGTGACCGCGATGTCCTGGGCCCGCATCAGACGGCGGGTCTTCTCCAGCAACAGGTCGGTGATCTCCCGGAGCTGACCGGCCGTCAGCTCGCGGAAGACGACGATCTCGTCGATGCGGTTGAGGAACTCGGGCCGGAAGTGGTCGCGCAGGGGGCGCAGGATCTGTTCCCTGCGGGCCTCCTCGTCGGCCTCCGAGCCGCCCGCGCCGAAGCCGATACCCGCGCCCTTGCGGGTGACGGCCTCGGAGCCGAGGTTGCTCGTCATGACGACGACCGTGTTGGTGAAGTCCACCGTGCGGCCCTGGGAGTCGGTGAGACGGCCGTCGTCCAGGACCTGGAGGAGGATGTTGAAGACGTCCGGGTGGGCCTTCTCGACCTCGTCGAGCAGGAGGAGCGAGTAGGGGTGCCGGCGGACCACCTCGGTCAGCTGGCCCGCCTCCTCGTGGCCCACATAGCCGGGCGGGGCGCCCACCAGGCGGCTGACCGTGTGGCGCTCCTGGTACTCGCTCATGTCCAGGCGGACCATGCGCTCCTCGCTGCCGAAGAGGGCCTCGGCGAGGGCGCGGGCCAGTTCCGTCTTGCCCACACCCGTGGGGCCCAGGAAGAGGAAGCTGCCGATCGGGCGGTCGGGGCTCGCCAGGCCGGCGCGGGAGCGCATGACCGCCTCGGAGACGACGGCGACCGCTTCGTCCTGGCCCACGACCCGCTGGTGGAGGTGCTCCTCCAGGCCCAGCAGTTTCTCCTTCTCCTCCTGTGTGAGGCTGGCGACCGGGATGCCGGTCCGGCGGGAGACCACCTCGGCGATCGCCTCGGCCGTCACCTCCAGCTGGCCCTCGTCGGCCTCCTCGTCGCCGGTCGCGTCCGTGATGCGCTGCTTCAACTCGCCTATACGGTCGCGCAGTCGGGTCGCCTCCTCGTACTGCTCGTCGGCGACCGCCTGGTCCTTGTCCCGGGTCAGCTGCTCGATCTCGCGCTCCAGGGTCCGTACGTCTGTGCCCTTGGTGCGGGAGCGGAGGCGGACCCGGGCGCCCGCCTGGTCGACCAGGTCGATGGCCTTGTCGGGCAGCCGGCGGTCGGTGAGATAGCGGTCGGAGAGCTCGACGGCGGCCACCAGTGCCTCGTCCGTGTAGCGGACCTGGTGGTGGGCCTCGTAGCGGTCGCGCAGACCGCGCAGGATCTCGATCGTGTCGGGGACCGAGGGTTCGGGGACCAGGATGGGCTGGAAGCGGCGGGCCAGGGCCGCGTCCTTCTCGATACGGCGGAACTCCTCCAGCGTCGTGGCGCCGACGATGTGCAACTCGCCCCGGGCCAGCGCCGGTTTGAGGATGTTGCCCGCGTCCATCGCGCCGCCCTCGCCGCCCGAGCCGGCACCGACGACCGTGTGCAGTTCGTCGATGAAGACGATCAACTGCTCGGAGTGGGTGCGGATCTCGGTGACGATGGTGTTGAGGCGCTCCTCGAAGTCGCCCCGGTAGCGGGTGCCCGCGACGACACCGGTGAGGTCCAGGGCGACCACACGTCGTCCGGTCAGGACGTCGGGCACGTCACCGTCGGCGATCCGCTGGGCCAGCCCCTCGACGACGGCCGTCTTGCCGACGCCCGCGTCACCGATGAGCACCGGGTTGTTCTTGCCGCGCCGGGAGAGGACCTCGATGGTCTGCTCGATCTCGTCGTCCCGGCCGATCACCGGATCGATACGGCCCTGCCGGGCCAGGTCGGTGAGGTCGCGGCCGTACTTGTCGAGGGTGGGGGTGCCCGTGGAGCGGGGGCGTTCGGTGCGGGGTGGCGCCGTGTCCGGGGTCTCGGCGGGGAGCCCGGTGGGCGCGAAACGGGCCGAGTTGAGGATGTGGCCGGCCGCCGAGTCGGGGTTCGCGGCCAGCGCGCTGAGGACGTGCTCGGGGCCGATGTAGCCGGTGCCGCTCGCCCGGGCCAGTTCATGGGCGTCGAGAAGGGCGCGTTTGACGGCCGGGGTCAGGGAGAGCGAGGTGGGCGGTGGGGCCTCCTCGGGCGTGTGCTGGACCGGGCCGGAGCGCTCGTCGATCTCCGAGGCCAGGGAGTCGGGGTCCGCGCCCGCCCGGCTGAGCAGACTGCGGGTCGGCTCGGCGGCGAGCGCGGCCCGCAGCAGATGCTGGGTGTCCAGGTCGCGACTGCCGTGCTCGGCCGCGTACTGGGCGGCACCGCGGACCAGCTCCCGGGCCGGCTGACTGAGCAGACGGCCGATGTCTATCTGCCGGGGGCCCTGGCGCGGTCCGCCGAAGAAGCGGGCGAAGAATTCCTGGAAGGGATCCGATCCGAAGTCGCCTGGACCGGGGAATCCGCTGGTCATGAGCGTTCGTTCCGTTCCGGCGTCCCGTCGCCTGGCGGGACGCGCTCGCTGATCGACGTGCCGGTCCACGCGGGTGCCCCTGCAGGGCCCGGTTACACCACCTTCCCACGGCCGCCGGGAGCGGGCACCTCAAGGGACGACGGGAGATGGGGCGGCCGAGGCGACGGGCGGCCGCACCGGGCCCGGGACGGCCACATGCCCCGCCTCGGCGGGTCACTTCCCCGGGACGGGCTCCGTCAGTTCACCGGATCGCGTTCCGTCAGGATCCGCGGCCCGGCGTCCATGACGGCGATGGTGTGTTCCACATGCGCCGCGCGCGAGCCGTCGTCGGTGCGCAGGGTCCAGCCGTCCGGGGCCTCGTGGTAGCCGTCTCGGCCGCCGCCGATCAGCATGGGCTCGATCGCGATGGCCATGCCGTGGCGCAGCCGGAACCCGCGCCCGGGGCGGCCCTCGTTGGGGACGCCCGGGTCCTCGTGCATACGGCGGCCGATGCCGTGCCCGCCGAAGCCCTGCGGGATGCCGTAGCCGGCCTCACGGCACACCGTGCCGATCGCGTGCGCGATGTCGCCGACGCGGTTGCCGACGACCGCCGCCGCGATGCCGGCGGTGAGGGCGCGCTCCGCGGTCCCGATCAGCCGCAGGTCGGCCGGGCGCGGCTCGCCCACCGTGAAGCTGATCGCCGAGTCGCCCACCCAGCCTCCGAGTTCGGCGCCGCAGTCGACGGAGACGAGATCGCCGTCGCGCAGCCGGTAGGTGGTCGGGATGCCGTGCACGATCGCGTCGTTGACCGAGGCGCAGATGACGGCCGGGAAGGGGACGGGCGCGAAGGAGGGCCGGTAGCCGAGGAAGGGGGAGGACGCCCCGGTCTCCCGCAGCACCGCGCGCGCCGCCTCGTCCAGCTCCAGCAGCGAGACGCCCACGTCGGCCGCCTCCCGTGCGGCCGTCAGGGCTCGCCCGACGACCCGGCCCGCCTCGTGCATCGCGTCGATCGACGTGTCTGTCTTCAGTTCCACCATACCAATTAATATACCGGCTTGTTTGACCGGGTTAGAATGGCGGCATGGTGCGCACCCCTCTCACCCCGGAAGAACGCGAACGCGGCGAGCGGCTCGGCCGGTTGCTGCGCGAGGCCCGCGGCGGGCGAAGCATGACGGATGTCGCGGCCGCGGCGGGCATCTCCGCGGAGACGCTGCGCAAGATCGAGACGGGGCGGGCCCCGACGCCGGCCTTCTTCACCGTCGCCGCGCTCGCCCGGACGCTCGGTCTGTCCATGGACGAACTCGTCGAGCGGTGCGCACTCGTGGTGGTGTGACGCATATCGGTCAAGATCCCGTAATGAGCCGTCCGCACTCCCGTCGCAAACTCCCCGTAGCGCCCTCGTAACACGACTGGTGTTGCCTACGGAACCGGAGTGGTCCGGTCGGGTGGGAGTCGTGCGATGGCTGTGGATCAACTTCCGGGGCGGGTGCGGGAGTTCGCGAACTATCTGAACGGCCTGCTGGCGCGCCTGCGTCAGGACGGCGGATGGTGCGCGGTGTTCTGGCAGCGAGACCCCGACGGGATGCGGGCCTGTCTCGAAGGGCGTGAAGTGCCGCCCTGGGACGTGGTGGAGGCGCTGCTGCAGGATCTCGCGGCACAGTTCGGCGCGGGTGCGGTGCACCAGGAGGCGGAGCGCGCCCGCGCGCTGCACACCGCCGCGCTCCTCGCGTACGACGCCCGCCCCGGTGGCCGGGACGCCCTCGGCGACCGGCTCGACGTCATGCTCCGTGAACAGCGTTACGCCGCCGAACGCCAGGCGCATCTCGGCCGGCTGCTCGCCTCCGCCACCACCCGGCAGGAGGCCGACACCATCCGCCTCGATCTCGCCTGGGCCCGGGACGACCATGAACGAGCCACCGCCCGGTGCGCCGAACTCCGCTCCCGGATGGCCGAGTCGGACCGGCGGGTGACGGACGGACGAGCGGAGGCGATGCGCCGCGGCCGGTTCTCGCAGGGCGCGGCGTACCACGGAGAGGACGACTTCACGGACCGCGCGGACCCCTCCCGCGACGGGCACCGGCGGGACCCCGAGGGCCTGCGGCGTGACCTGCGCGATCACGGCGTCGCCGGACCGCGGCACGGTGCGTACGACGCCGAGTCCTGGACGGCGCGGCAGGGCCGGGCGGAGGCGGGCGCACCGTGGCGGCCGGCCGCGTTCGACGCGGGGTCCCCGAGCGCACCCCGACAGGACGACCCGCGCACCGAATTCTTCGGGCCCGCGCAGGCCGCTCCCGCCCAGTCCGCTCCCGCCCAGTCCGCTCCCGCCCAGTCCGCTCCCGCGCGGACCACCCCGACGCGAGCCACCCACGGGCAGGGCGCCTCCACACAGGCCGCCCCGGCACGGGCTGTCCCCGCAGCGCCGGTCCCGGGATCCTCGGCGCCCGCCCCTGCATCCCCGGATGCCCCAGCACTCTCGGCCCCAGCACTCTCGGCCCCCGCGGCGGACTCCTCCGGCTCGACGCAGGCAGGCCCCGACGCCCCGTCGTCCCAGGAGCCCGCTCCCAGACAGCGCAAGCGCCGCCGGGGCAGCGCGCGTTTCGCCGGAATGGTCGAGGAGGCCGCCGCCCCCGTCGTCGTACCGCCCGCGTCCGGACCCGTTCTTCCCGGTCCGGACGCTTCCACCGGCCGGACCCCGCGCGGAGCCCGTTTCGCCGGAGGTGGCGAGGCGTCGGCCGCGCGGTCGGCCGAGCCGCGGGCCGAGGCGCTGGACCCGGAGGCGGCGCGTGAGGTCGCCGAAGGCGTGGCGAGGCTGGTGCGGCTGCGGACGGAGGGGCGCACCGGGGAGGCGCACGCCCTGCTCGTCGAGGCCGCGTACTGGCCCGCCGCCCGGTTCCCGCTGCTCGCGGGTGAGCTGCAGCGCGCGGGGCTCGGGGCCGACTGGGTGACCCTGCTCTGGGAGGCCGCCTCACTGCCCGCCGAACGGCTGGTCGCGGCGGCGGACGCGCTGGTCGCGGCCGGGCGCGGGCCGGACGGCGAACAGATCCTGCGGCAGGGCGTCGCCCGGCCCGCCGCGGAGATCGGGACGGCCGTGCTCGGCCTGGTCGGCGAGGGGCGCCGGCGTGAGGTGGGCGCGCTGCTCGACGCGTACGTCCGGGTCCGCACCCCCGAGGAGGCGGCCCGCAGCGCGGAGCTCGACCCGGACACCCTCGTACCGCTGCTGCTCCAGGCCGCGCGAAGCGTGTCGGACGAGCGACACTGGGACCTGGTGCACGCCCTCCGGGTCGCCGGTTTCGCCGCCTGACAGCAGAGTCCTGGGGCCTTCCTCGTCCCGTCCCATCGGCCCCTCCGCTCACCCACAGGAGTGTGAAACGTGATCGACTTCGCGGGTTAACGGCGATGGTCTTGGCAAGGCTCTCCCGGAGGCTTACGTTCATCCCTCTACGGCCTTGTCTACGGGCGTAGAGGCTCTGACGACCCGCCGAAGGAGCAGCTCATGGCCAACGTCGTACGCGCCGCTCTGGTCCAGGCCACCTGGACCGGCGACACCGAGTCCATGGTGGCGAAACACGAGGAGCACGCCCGCGAGGCGGCCCGCCAGGGTGCGAAGATCATCGGTTTCCAGGAGGTCTTCAACGCCCCCTACTTCTGCCAGGTCCAGGAACCGGAGCACTACCGCTGGGCCGAGCCGGTGCCCGACGGCCCGACCGTGAGGCGTATGCAGGACCTCGCACGTGAGACGGGCATGGTGATCGTCGTGCCGGTCTTCGAGGTCGAGCAGTCCGGTTTCTACTACAACACCGCCGCCGTGATCGACGCCGACGGCGCCTTCCTCGGCAAGTACCGCAAGCACCACATCCCGCAGGTAAAGGGTTTCTGGGAGAAGTACTACTTCAAGCCGGGCAACGTCGGGTGGCCCGTCTTCGACACCGCGGTCGGAAGGGTCGGCGTATACATCTGCTACGACCGCCACTTCCCCGAGGGCTGGCGGCAGCTCGGCCTCAACGGCGCCCAGCTGGTCTACAACCCGTCGGCCACCCACCGCGGACTCTCCTCCCACCTCTGGCGGCTCGAGCAGCCGGCCGCGGCCGTCGCCAACGAGTACTTCGTCGCCGCGATCAACCGCGTGGGACAGGAGGAGTACGGGGACAACGATTTCTACGGCACGTCGTACTTCGTCGACCCGCGCGGACAGTTCGTGGGGGAGACCGCGAGCGACAGCAAGGAGGAACTGGTCGTCCGCGACCTCGACTTCGACCTGATCGAGGAAGTGCGCCAGCAGTGGGCGTTCTACCGAGACCGACGACCCGACGCCTACGAAGGGCTGGTGCAGCCGTGAGCGACCTGTACGCACGTCACCGATCCGTCCTGCCGGACTGGCTCGCCCTCTACTACGAGGACCCGCTGGAGATCACCCACGGCGAGGGCCGGCACGTCTGGGACTCGGACGGCAACAAGTACCTCGACTTCTTCGGCGGCATCCTCACCACGATGACCGCGCACGCGCTGCCCGAGGTGACGAAGGCGGTGAGCGAGCAGGCCGGGCGGATCCTGCACTCCTCGACCCTGTACCTCAACCGGCCGATGGTCGAACTGGCCGAGCGCATCGCCCAGTTGAGCGGCATCCCGGACGCCCGCGTCTTCTTCACGACCTCCGGCACCGAGGCCAACGACACGGCTCTGCTGCTCGCGACGACGTATCGCCGCAGCAACACGATCCTGGCGATGCGCAACAGTTACCACGGCCGTTCCTTCAGCGCGGTCGGCATCACCGGCAACCGCGGCTGGTCCCCGACCTCGCTGTCCCCGCTCCAGACGCTCTACGTCCACGGCGGCGTCCGCACCCGGGGCCCGTACGCCTCCCTCGGCGACGACGACTTCATCGCGGCCTGCGTCGACGACCTGAAGGACCTCCTCGGCCACACCCGCCCGCCCGCGGCCCTGATCGCCGAGCCGATCCAGGGCGTCGGCGGCTTCACCTCCGGGCCGGACGGCCTCTACGCCGCCTTCCGCGAGGTCCTCGCCGAGCGCGGCATCCTCTGGATCGCCGACGAGGTGCAGACCGGCTGGGGCCGCACCGGTGACCACTTCTGGGGCTGGCAGGCGCACGACCGGAGCGGCCCGCCGGACATCCTCACCTTCGCCAAGGGCATCGGCAACGGCAGCTCCATCGGCGGTGTCGTCGCCCGCGCCGAGATCATGAACTGCCTGGACGCCAACAGCATCTCGACGTTCGGCGGCACCCAGATCACCATGGCGGCCGGCCTCGCCAACCTCACCTACCTGCTGGAACACGACCTCCAGGGCAACGCCCGGCGCGTGGGCGGACTGCTCATCGAGCGGCTGCGGGCGGTCGCGGCGCAGGTTCCGCAGGTGCGGGAGGTCCGCGGGCGCGGCCTGATGCTCGGCATCGAGCTGGTGAAGCCCGGGACCGACGAGGCCGATCCGGACGCCGCGGCCGCCGTACTGGAGGCGACCCGCGCCGACGGCCTCCTCATCGGCAAGGGCGGCGGCCACAACACCAGCGCCCTGCGCATCGCCCCGCCCCTGTCCCTCACGGTCGCCGAGGCCGAGGAGGGCGCCGCGATCCTCGAAAGCGCTCTGCGGAGCCTGTAGCAGCAGCGCACTGAGCAAGGGACAAGCGCCATGACCACCACCTTCGGGACCTTCGAACCGGCTCTGTCGGTACGTCAGGTGCTGGCCCTGGAACGGGTCCTCGCCGGCGAGCCCGAGGTGGTGGCGGGCGCCGCCCAGCTCGACCGGCCGGTGCGCTGGGTGCATGTCGCCGAGGCCCCCGACGTGGGCGTGATGCTCAGCGGCGGCGAGATGGTGCTCACCACCGGGGTGCTGCTCGCCGGCGACGAGGAGAAACAGGCCGAGTACATCCGCTCCCTGCACCGCGCCGAGGCCGCGGCGGTGGTGCTGGGACTGGGCCGTGCCTTTCCCTCGCCCCCGGACGTCATGCGCCGGGCCGCCGAACGGTGCGGGCTGCCCATGGTCGTCCTCCACCGCCCCTTCCCCTTCGCGGAGTTGACGGAGGAGGTCCAGGCCCGGCTGGTACGGCGGAAGTTCGCCGCCGTGAGTCTCTCGGAGTCCGTACGGACCGCCCTGACCGGGCTCATCACCGCCGGCGCCCCGCTGCAACGCCTCCTCGACGAAATCGCCCAGCACAGCGCCTGCCCGGTCGTCGTCACCAACCTCGCCCACCGTGTCCTCGCCACGGCGGGGGAGCGCTCCGCGGTGGACGACGTGCTGCGCGACTGGGAGCGCATCTCCCGGCAGGCCGGCGGCAGCGAGGGCGACGGCTGGATCCGTGCCGAACTGGGCGGGCGCGGGGAACGCTGGGGTCAGATCATGCTGTGCGGTTACCGCGGCGACACCGCCACCGGACGGCTGCTGGCCGACCGGGCCGCCGAGGCCCTCGTGCTGCACCGGATGCTGGGCGGCACCTCGGCCCACACCTGGGAGGAGCAGTCGGCGCAGAGCCTGCTGACCGACCTGGTGAGCGGTGTCGTGGCGGCCAGGCAGCTGCTGCCGCGCGCCCGTGCGGCCGGACTGCCGGTCAACCGGCGGACCTTCGTACCGCTGGTCGTCCGGGACGGGGACCCCGCCCAACTGGACCGGGTGCTGCGGATGCTGGGGCTGCCCGGTCTTGTCGCCGAGCTCGCGGGGGAAGCCACCGCCGTGCTGCTCAGCCTCGCCCGGGACCAGGACGCCGAGGCGCTGACCGCGCACTTCGCGGCGAGGCTCCGTACGGAGTCGGTGTCGCCGAAGTCGGTCGTGGCGGCCGCCGATCCGCGCATCGCCTGGGACGACGTGCCGGCGGGCCTGCGCGAGGCGCAGCATGTCGCCGACGCCGTCGCGGACTCCTCCGACGTCCTCGACCTCCCGGCGGTCGTACGGCTGAAGGACGTCCATCTGCGGGGCCTGATCCGCCTGCTGCGGGACGATCCCCACGTCCAGTCGTTCGCGGAGCGGGAACTGGACGGGCTGCTGTGCTCGGCCGACGACGATCTGCTGCTGGTCCTGCGCACCTATCTCGCCACCGGCCGCAACAAGTCCCGCACCGCCCAGCTCCACCATGTCTCCCGGCCCGCGCTCTACCGCCGGCTGGAGGCCATACAGGGTCGGCTCGGCGTCGACCTCGACGACTTCGAGCAGGCCGCCTCCGTGCACATCGCGCTTCTCGCGCACGACGCGCAACAGAGCTGAAACATGCCACGACCTGGGAAAACGGCGGTGAAACATGGGCCCACGAGAGGGTGACACCGTGACACGCCGCACGCCCGCAGACGTGACACGCTGCAACTCAAAGCCGGTTTTCGGACTTCCTAGTCTTCTCGCACACCGAGCGACCGGAGGTCCCGATGAGCAGAGTGATTCGCGCCGCCCTCTTCCAGACCGCGTGGACGGGCGACAAGGAGTCGATGATCCAGGTACACGAGCAGGCGGCCCGCGACGCGGCCGCGCAGGGTGCTCAGGTCCTGTGCTTCCAGGAGCTGTTCTACGGACCCTACTTCTGCCAGGTCCAGGACAAGGCGTTCTACGAGTACGCGGAAGCGATCCCGGACGGCCCGATCGTCAAGCGCTTCCAGGCGTTGGCCAGGGAACTGGGTCTCGTCCTGATCCTGCCGATGTACGAGGAGGAGCAGCCCGGAGTCCTCTACAACACCGCGGCCGTGATCGACGCCGACGGCTCGTACCTCGGCAAGTACCGCAAGCACCACATTCCCCAAGTGCCGGGCTTCTGGGAGAAGTTCTACTTCCGCCCCGGCAACGCGGGCTGGCCGGTCTTCGACACGGCCGTCGGGCGGATCGGCGTCTACATCTGCTACGACCGCCACTTCCCGGAGGGCTGGCGGGCGTTGGGCCTGGAGGGCGCGGAGATCGTCTTCAACCCGTCGGCCACCTCGCGCGGTCTGTCCGCCTATCTGTGGCAGCTGGAGCAGCCGGCCGCGGCCGTCGCCAACGAGTACTTCGTCGGTGCGATCAACCGGGTCGGTGTCGAGGAGCTGGGCGACAACGACTTCTACGGCACGAGCTACTTCGTGGACCCGGAGGCCCAGTTCGTCGGCGAGGTGGCGAGCGACAAGGAGACCGAACTCGTGGTCCGCGACCTCGACCTGGCCAAGCTCCGCGAGGTCAGGGACCGCTGGCAGTTCTTCCGCGACCGCCGTCCCGACGCGTACTCCCCGCTGACCGCACCCTGACCGAACCAACGACCCTGGCAGGAGAGGGAACATGAGCAGCCGTACCGTCATCCGCGGTGGCCTCGTCATCACCGCGTCCGACGAGATCCACGCCGACGTGCTGATCGAGGACGGCCGCATCGCCGCCCTCGCCGCCTCCGGCACGCCGGCGGCGCAGTCGTTCACCGCCGACCGGACCATCGACGCCACCGGGAAGTACGTCATCCCCGGCGGCGTCGACGCCCACACCCACATGGAGCTGCCCTTCGGCGGCACCTTCGCCTCCGACACCTTCGAGACCGGGACCCGGGCCGCCGCCTGGGGCGGTACGACCACGATCGTCGACTTCGCGGTGCAGAGCGTCGGCCACTCCCTGCGCGAGGGGCTGGACGCCTGGCACGCGAAGGCCGAGGGCAACTGCGCGATCGACTACGCCTTCCACATGATCGTCTCCGATGTGAACCAGGAGACGCTCAAGGAGATGGACCTGCTGGTCGAGGAGGGCGTCACCTCCTTCAAGCAGTTCATGGCCTACCCCGGCGTCTTCTACTCGGACGACGGCCAGATCCTCCGTGCCATGCAGCGCTCCGCCGAGAACGGCGGCCTGATCATGATGCACGCGGAAAACGGTATCGCCATCGACGTCCTGGTCGAGCAGGCGCTGGCGCGCGGCGAGACCGACCCGCGCTACCACGGAGAGGTGCGCAAGGCGCTCCTGGAGGCCGAGGCCACCCACCGTGCCATCAAGCTCGCCCAGGTCGCGGGCGCCCCGCTGTACGTCGTGCACGTCTCGGCCATGGAGGCGGTGGCCGAGCTGGCGCGGGCGCGCGACGAGGGCCTGAACGTGTTCGGCGAGACCTGCCCCCAGTACCTCTTCCTGTCGACCGACAACCTCGCCGAGCCCGACTTCGAGGGCTCGAAGTACGTGTGCAGCACACCGCTGCGGCCCAAGGAGCACCAGGCCAAGCTCTGGCAGGGACTCAGGACGAACGACCTCCAGGTCGTCTCCACCGACCACTGCCCCTTCTGCTTCGTGGGCCAGAAGGAGCTCGGCCGCGGCGACTTCTCGAAGATCCCCAACGGCCTTCCGGGCGTCGAGAACCGTATGGACCTGCTCCACCAGGCCGTCGTCGACGGGCACATCAGCCGGCGCCGCTGGATCGAGATCGCCTGCGCCTCCCCGGCCCGGATGTTCGGCATGTACCCGAAGAAGGGCACCATCGCCCCGGGCGCAGACGCCGACATCGTCATCTACGACCCGAACGCCGAGCAGGTCCTGTCGGTCGACACCCACCACATGAACGTCGACTACTCGGCCTACGAGGGCAAGCGCATCACCGGCCAGGTCGAGACCGTGCTCTCGCGCGGCGAGGTCGTCATCACCGAGCGGGAGTACACCGGACACGCCGGGCACGGTGTCTACACCCCGCGCTCCACCTGTCAGTACCTCAACTAGGAGTGGCGCCAATGGACTTCGGACTCGTCCTGCAGACCGACCCGCCGGCCTCGAAGGTCGTCAGCCTGATGAAGCGGGCGGAGCGCAACGGCTTCACGTACGGCTGGACCTTCGACTCCGCCGTGCTCTGGCAGGAGCCGTTCGTGATCTACAGTCAGATCCTCGCGAACACGACGAAGCTGACCGTGGGCCCGATGGTGACGAACCCCGGGACCCGGACCTGGGAGGTCACCGCCTCCACCTTCGCCACCCTCAACGACATGTTCGGCAACCGCACCGTCTGCGGCATCGGCCGCGGCGACTCCGCGATGCGGGTCGCGGGCCGCAAGCCCAACACGCTGGCCCGGATCAGCGAGGCCATGAAGGTCATCCGCGCCCTCGGCCGGGGCGAGGAGGCCGACCTCGGCGGCACGGTGATCAGGTTCCCGTGGATCAAGCCGGGCGCCGAACTCCCCGTCTGGATGGCGGCGTACGGCCCCAAGGCCCTGAAGATGACCGGCGAGGAGGCCGACGGCTTCATCCTCCAGCTGGCCGACCTGTACCTCACCGAGTACATGGTCAAGGCGGTCAAGGACGCGGCCGTCGCCGCCGGCCGCGACCCCGGCGACGTCAAGATCTGTGTCGCCGCCCCCGCCTATGTCACCGAGGACGACTCGCCCGAGGCCCTCGCCCACGCCCGCGACCAGTGCCGCTGGTTCGGCGGCATGGTCGGCAACCACGTCGCCGACCTGGTCTCCAAGTACGGTGAGCACTCCGCGCAAGTTCCCGAGGAACTCACCGACTACATCAAGGCCCGCGAGGGGTACGACTACTCGCACCACGGCCGCGCGGACAACCCCGACACCCAGTTCGTCCCCGACGAGATCGTCGACCGGTTCTGCCTCATCGGACCGGTCGAGAAGCACATCGAGAAGCTGAACGCCCTGCGTGAGCTGGGCGTCGACCAGTTCGCCGTGTACGACATGCACGACGCGCAGGAAACCGTGATCGACGCGTACGGCACGAAGGTCATCCCGGCGCTGAACGCCTGACCCCCGCGAAACCGCGTAGAAACCGCTCAACCGCTCAACTCCCCATCCCCCCACTCCAGTTCTCCCCTCCCCGGCCGTCCCCGGGGAGGGGGCCGGAGACCCGCACGGCCTTTCCGGACCACTCCTCATCGATTGGCCTGCCCATGACCGACACCGCTCCCACGGCCATACCGCCGACAGCCCAGGTGACCCTCGACGACGGTCGCGTGGAGATCGCCCCGGGATCCCCCCTGCCCAGCGGTCCGTACGCGAACGAGGACCTGCTCCCGGTCCCGGTCGAGAAGCGCACCTGGACCACGTACAACTTCTCCGCCCTGTGGGTCGGCATGGCCCACAACACGGCCTCCTGGACCCTGGCCTCCGGTCTGATCGCCGTCGGCATGGACTGGAAGCAGGCGGTGCTCACCATCGCCCTGGCCAATGTGATCGTGCTGATCCCGATGCTGCTCACCGGGCACGCGGGACCCAAGTACGGCATCCCCTTCCCGGTCTTCGCCCGGGCCAGCTTCGGCGTCCGCGGCGCCAACCTCCCCGCCGTCGTACGGGCGTTGGTGGCATGCGGCTGGTTCGGCATCCAGACCTGGATCGGCGGTGAGGCGATCTACTTCCTCGCCGGAAAACTGATCGGAAACGGATGGTCCGACGCCGGCAAGGTCGGCGGGTACGCCTGGACGATGTGGCTGTCGTTCGCGCTCTTCTGGGTGCTCCAGGTCGCCATCATCTACCGGGGCATGGAGACGATCCGCCGCTTCGAGAACTGGGCCGCGCCCTTCGTGATCGTCGGCGCGATCGTGATGCTGATCTGGATGAGCAACAAGGCCGGCGGTTTCGGCCCGCTGCTCGACCAGCCCTCCAAGCTCGGCTGGGGCGGCGACTTCTGGAAGCTGTTCTGGCCGTCCCTGATGGGCATGATCGGCTTCTGGTCCACACTGTCGCTGAACATCCCCGACTTCACCCGCTACGGCAGGAGCCAGAAGGCCCAGACGCGCGGCCAGGCCCTCGGTCTGCCGACCACGATGACCCTGTTCGCGCTGCTGTCGGTGCTGGTCACCTCCGGCTCGCAGAAGGTGTACGGCGAGGCGGTCTGGGACCCGGTACAGCTCGCCGCCAAGACGGACAATGTCTTCGGCCTGCTGTTCGCCCTGGTGACCGTGCTGGTCGCGACGCTGTCCGTGAACATCGCGGCCAACCTGGTCTCGCCGGCCTTCGACTTCTCCAACATCGCGCCCAGGAAGGTGAGTTTCCGGGCCGGTGCCCTCGCCACCTGTGTCATCGGTGTGCTGATCTTCCCGTGGAAGCTGTACTCCGACCCGCAGGGCTACATCTTCACCTGGCTGGGCCTGGTCGGCGGTCTGCTCGGCACGGTCGCCGGCATCCTCATCGCCGACTACTGGATCCTGCGCCGCGGCAGGCTCGACCTGGTCGACCTGTACCGTACGGGCGGCCGCTACTGGTACGCGGGCGGCTGGAACTGGCGGGCCGTGGTGGCCTTCGTCGTCGGCGGTGTGCTGGCGGTCGGCGGCGCGAACTTCAAGCCGCTGATCGACGGACGGCCCATCCCGTTCCTGAAGTCCCTCGCGGACTACGGCTGGGCGGTGGGCCTCGGCACCTCGATGGCGCTCTACCTCGGTCTGATGCTGCTGCGCGGAAAGGGCCGTCTGAAGGTCTGAGCCCGTGGCTCCGCCTCCCGGTCCGCGAAGGGCAGCCGGTTCCTACCGGCTGCCCTTCAGTGCGGTCACCGCGTCCTTCGCCGCCTTGATGGCACCCTTGTTGATCACGTCCGTGCCGGGTGCCTTCTTGGACTCGAAGTCGCTGCCGTTGTAGGTGACGACCACCAGCACGTTGGACACGCGCGAGACGACGACACCCTCGCGGGTCTGCTGCTTGTCCTCGGTGGTGAGGTTCACGACGGAGTAACCCGCGTCACCCAGGCCCGGGACGTCCCCTCCGCCGCTCTTCTCCGTCAGCCGGTCCTTGTACTCCTGCTGAGCCGCCTCGTCCGACTCCATGACCTCGAAGGACACGTCGAGCCACCGGTAGTCGTACCCCTTGAGCGCGTTCCAGGAGCAGGTCCGGCGCAGCTTTGAGTCCGTCGACCGGATCTCCTTCCCGGCCGTCTTGGCGCCCGGGACCAGCGACTTGATCGTCGCCACGGACACGCTGCCGCAGGGGGCGGGGGAGGCGTCGTACGACTTGGTCACGGCCGACGTCGACGGCGCCGAGGGCGACGACGTGCCCGTTTTGTGCGCCGAGTCGTGCTCGTCGGCCGGTGTGGCGGGGCCGGACGACAGCGCCCAGCCCACCGCGGCGAGCACGACGACGGGGGACAGGCGCGCGGTCAGGGCGACCGGCAGAGGAAGTTCGCGCACGGGCACACTTCTCGGTGGGGGACGGTGTGCGGAAGGGTCCGCACTGCGGACGGGGCGCCAGTCTCACATGAGTCCCTGTGAGACGGAAGTTCCAACTCGCTCCGTGCTCGGCCGGTCACCGAGACCCCTGTACATCTGCGGGGAATCGCCCGAAACGGACGGTCGGGAAACAGTCAGGAAACCGTCTCCCCGGCGACCTCCACGGCGAGCGCGCTCTCGATGCGGCCCACGGAGAGGAAGGCACCGTGGGCGATGAGGCGCACCAGCCGCTCGTCGTCGCGCCGGGGCAGGTGCCGGGCCGCCACGTCCTCGTCCGTGATCCGGTACGGCGCCAGGGCGGCCGGCGGCGCCAGCCGCGCGCCGGGCAGCTCGCGCCGGGGCGGGAAGCCGCGCAGGACGGCCGAGGGGTGCGAGCCGTCCCACTCCCGCACGGCGTGGTGCACCAGGGCCCGCTCGTCCGGGTCGAGGAGGCCGGCACCCGACCGGGCCGCCGCGCGCAGCGCCGAGACGATGCGGTTGATGAAGGGGAAGGCGAGCGCGGTGCCACGGCCCCCGGCCTGGACGGCCCGACCCGCCGTGAACGTGAGGTGACGGCCCTGGCGGCCCGCGGCCTGACCGACGAGGAGATCGCCGCGCACATGGTGATCAGCCCGTTCACCGCGAAGACGCACATCAGCCGGGCGATGACCAAGCTCGGCGCCCGCGACCGCGCCCAACTGTCGTGTTCGCCCACGAGTCGGGCCTGGTGGTGCCACGCACCGCATAATCCGTTGCGGGACTCGGACGCCCGTCACCACCCTGTGACGATGACCGAGACCTCACACTCCCCGTCCCCGGACCTCCCCCAAGAGATACTCGCCTACTACAACCGGGGCGAGGAGGACGCCCGCCTCCGACCGGGCGGCGCGCCCGCCGGAAGGCTGGAGTACTGGCGCACCCAGGACGTACTGCGTCGGCTCCTTCCCGCCGCCCCCGCGCGCGTCCTGGACGTCGGCGGCGGCAGCGGCGTCCACGCGGAGTGGCTCGCCCGGGACGGCTACGACGTGGACCTGGTCGACGCCGTCCCGCTGCATGTGGAGCTGGCCTCGCAACTCCTCGGTGTGACAGCCCGGTTGGGCGATGCGCGCGCGCTTTCCGAGGACGACGCCTCCTACGACGCCGTACTGCTGCTCGGCCCGCTCTACCACCTCGTCGAACGAGCCGACCGGGTAAGGGCGTTGACCGAGGCGCGCCGGGTGGTGCGCCCCGGCGGTCCGGTGATCGCGGCCACCATCAACCGCTACGCGGGCCTGCACGACCTGCTCCGCGAGCAACGCTACTTCGACCCCGCCCAACGCCTGCGCACGGACAGGGTGAGCGATCACGGCCGTCACGACGGCGAGAACGGTCTGTTCACCACCGCCTACTTCGCCCAACCGGCCGAGGTTCCGGGCGAGTTCACCGAGGCGGGGCTGACCGTGGAGGGCCAGTACGGCCTGGAGGGACTCGCCTGGCTCATGGGGGGAATCGAGCACTGGCTGGATGACCCGGAACGACGGGCGGCCGTTCTGGCGGCCACCCGTCGCACCGAGTCCGAGCCGACGCTCCTCGGAGCGAGTGCCCATCTGCTGACGGCGGGACGGCGACCTATGCCGCCGTACCACCCGCGTAGTCGCTGTTGAACGTGGTCTCGATGGTGGTCGCCACCGACTGGGCCACCCCCGTGCCCGTCAGAATGATCCCCAACTCCCGGTTGTTCGAGAGCGAGTTGCTGCTGACGTTCATGGACCCCGCCTCCACCTCCTGGGTGGACAGCCCGTAGTCGGCCACCATGGCCTTGGCGTGGATGTAGAACCCGTTCGGGTCCGAGTACCCCACCACGGTGCCGCCGGCCGCCTTGATGGCGGACACCTGGCTGGAGTAGCTGGACGGGGTCTCCAGGACCAGCCGGACCTTGACGCCCGCCTGCGCTCTGGCCACGATCGCGTTGACCACCGTGCTGTCGCTGAACTCCAGTTCCTCGACGTCGAGCGTCTTGGTGGCGGAGTTGATCACCGACAGCAGCCGACTGCGGGAGTCGGTCGGCGACCACAGCAGGTGGTCGCCGTCTGTGGGGGTGATCGACGTGCCGGCGTAGTCCGCGTTGAAGACCTTCTCAATGGCGGCGACATCGCGGGTGTCGTTGGTGAAGACACCGTAGTCACGCCCGGTCGTGTAGTACTGCGACGTGAGGTTGCCGGTGAGGACCAGCGAGGTGGTGCCGTCGACGGTGATCGTCTTCTGGTGTGTGTAGGTGAAGGACGAGGGCGACCACACCACCCCCACGCCCGCGTTGGTCAGGGCGGTGTACGCGGCGCTGTTGGCGGACTGGTGCGCCGTGTCGAGGACCACCCGCACCGTGACGCCCTTGTTCTTCAGGGCTATCAGGTCGTTGACGGCCGTGGTGTCCTCGAGTTCGTACATCGTCATGTCGAGGGACGTGGTCGCCGAGTTGATGAAGTCGTAGATCGTGGGTTCGCTGCTGGTCTGCGAGAAGGCGAAGGCGGAATAGCTCGCGGCGTTCGCGGGGACGGCGGTGGCGAGCACCGCCGCACCGGCCGCCACAGCGACACCCGCGCGGCCGAAGATCTTCCACAACATGCGTGACTCCTAGTCGAGTTGATGCCCACGTGGGGGGTGGCGGGCGTGTGCATGACACCACGCGCGTAGACCCGGAGGAAGGAAACCTGGGTGAACTCGGGATTACCGGGCGCGCGTTGGGCCGGACAAAGGGGACTCCGTGCAGGTGGAAGCCGGTTCAAGGGGACTTTGGGCGTTCGCAAAATCTTCGTAGCACCCTGTCCGGAGCCGCTCGTCGCCGGCCACGGTCCGGTGTGGTTGTGATCGGCGGTGAGATGTGATCGCATCGGACCCGACCCGACCCGACCGAGGCGCCGAGCAGCGAGGTGTAGAGATGCGGTTCACGACCCGGCCGACCCTCCAGGGCACCTTCGGCATGGTCTCCTCCACCCACTGGCTCGCCTCGCAGTCGGCGATGGCCGTACTGGAGAACGGCGGCAACGCCTACGACGCGGCCGTGGCCGGGGCGTTCGTGCTGCACGTCGTCGAGCCGCACCTCAACGGACCCGCGGGAGAGGTGCCCATCCTGCTCGCGCCGGCCGGTGGCGAGGTCCGGGTGCTGTGCGGACAGGGCGTCGCCCCGGCCGGCGCGACGGTCGCCCACTACAAGGGGCTCGGCCTGGACCTCGTCCCCGGCACCGGACCGCTCGCCGCCGCGGTCCCCGGCGCCTTCGACGCCTGGATGCTCCTGCTGCGCGACCACGGCACCAAGTCCCTCGCCGACGTCCTCGCGTACGCCATCGGGTACGCCGAAAACGGCCACGCCCCCGTGGAGAACGTCGGCGCGACCGTCGAAGCGGTACGGGAACTGTTCGAGACGGAATGGACGTCGTCGGCCCAGGTGTACCTGCCGGACGGCCGGGCGCCGCGCCCGGGCGAGCTGTTCCGCAACCCCGCTCTGGCCGCGACCTGGCGGCGACTGCTCGCCGAGGTGGAGGCGGCCGGTGACCGGGTCGCGCAGATCGAGGCCGCGCGCGAGGTGTGGCGCAACGGTTTCATCGCCGAGGCTCTGCTACGGCAGTCCGGGCGCCCCACCCTGGACACCAGCGGCGAGCGCCACACCGGCACGCTCACAGCCGCCGATCTCGCCGGCTGGTCCGCGGCCTACGAGGCTCCGGCGACGTACGACTGGAACGGCTGGACCGTCTGCAAGGCAGGCCCCTGGAGCCAGGGGCCGGTCCTGCTCCAGCAGTTGGCCCTGCTCCCACCCGAACTCCCCGCCCACGGGTCCGCCGACTACGTTCACCTGCTGGTCGAGGGCTGCAAGCTCGCCATGGCCGACCGCGAGGCCTGGTACGGCGACGCCGCCGAGGTCCCGCTCACCGAACTGCTCTCCCCCGACTACAACGCGGCCCGCCGCGCCCTCGTCACCGACGAGGCGTCACACGAGCTGCGGCCCGGCAGCCCCGGGGGCCGCACCCCACGGCTCAGCGCCCACGCGCGCGTGCTCGCCACCGACGACCCCGGGTTCAACCCGATGGGCGTCGGCGAGCCGACCGTGGCCAAACCGCGCACCTCGCCGGTGCCGGGGGAGCCGGTGGCGTCCGGTGTCCCGCACGCGCGCGGGGCCGACCCCGACATAGGGGCCGACGGCACCACCCGAGGCGACACCTGCCACCTCGACGTGGTCGACCGCTGGGGCAACATGGTCGCCGCGACCCCCAGCGGCGGCTGGCTCCAGTCCAACCCCGTCGTGCCCGAGCTGGGCTTCCCGCTCGGCACCCGGCTGCAGATGACCTGGCTGGAGGAGGGGCTGCCGAACTCCCTCACCCCGGGCCGCCGCCCCCGCACCACCCTCACCCCCTCCATCGCCCTGCGCGACGGCGTCCCGGTGCTGGCGTTCGGCACGCCCGGCGGCGACCAGCAGGACCAGTGGCAGCTGCACTTCTTCCTGGCCGTCGCGCTGCGCGCGCGGATCCGCGGCGGCCTCGACCTCCAAGGCGCGATCGACGCCCCGAACTGGCACAACGACAGTTTCCCGGGCTCCTTCTACCCACGCGGCATGCGTCCGGGCAGCCTCACCCTGGAGTCCCGCACGGACCCGGCCGTCGTGGCGGAGCTGCGCCGCCGGGGCCACGACGTGACCCTCGGCGACCCCTGGTCGGAGGGCCGCCTGTGCGCGGTCGCCCGGGACCCGCGCACGGGAGTGCTGTCGGCCGCGGCGAACCCGAGGGGCATGCAGGGATACGCGGTCGGCCGCTGACGACGGAGCGGGACCGCAGCCACCGCTCCCCGAGTTCATGCCGATTCCACCCGGAGTCCACCGGGCGGGCGGGGATTGTCAGTGGTGCGTGCTCTCATGGAGACATGATCGAAGAAACGGAAACCATCGACGAGTTTCTCGCCCGCCGCTCGGCCGACGTGGAGGAGGCGGTCCGCAAGGCCGCCGCGGCCGAGATCATGCCCCGCTTCCGCCGGCTCGCCGCACACGAGGTCGACCAGAAGGCCGGCCCCCATGACCTGGTGACCGACGCCGACCGGCTGGCCGAGCGCCACCTCACCGAGGCGCTCGGCGCCCTGCTGCCCGGCTCGGTCGTGGTCGGTGAGGAGGCGGTGCACGCCGACCCGGCGACCTACGAGGCGATCCAGGGCGACGCCCCCGTCTGGATCGTCGACCCGGTCGACGGCACCCGCCAGTTCGTGCGCGGCGAGCCCGGCTTCTGCACGCTGGTCGCCCTCGCCCACCGAGGCGCGCTGCTCGCCTCCTGGACCTACGCCCCGGCCCGCGACCAGTTCGCCACCGCCATCCGCGGCCGGGGCGCCCACCTGGACGGCGAGCGCCTCCTCGCCGGCTCGCCCGCCCCCGGCCGCGACCTCGAAGTGGCCACCTCGCACCCCGACTACACCACGGACGACCAGAAGCGCGCCCTGCTCGGCCTGTGGAGCGACGGCATCGCACCCCGCTCCTGCGGCTCGGCGGGCCTGGAGTATCTCGCCATAGCCCGCGGCGACCTGGACGCGACCGCCTTCTCCTGGGAGGCCGCCTGGGACCACGCGGCGGGCCTCCTCCTGGTGGAGGAGGCGGGCGGCACCCACCTGACCCTCACCGGAGAACCGTTCCGCGTCACCGGCGGCAACGCCCTCCCCTTCACCGCCGCCCGAGACGAAGAGACGGCCCGCAAGGTGGTGGAACTGCTGAGGCGAGGGTCGCGATGACCCGTTCAGGGGCGCGGGGCCGTGCCGCTGTGCGGTTCCACCGCGCGGCGCGCGAGGCCCCGATGAACCACAGGCGCACGTGGCAGCGGGCGCGAGAACAACCCGCAGGCCTGCGCTGTCGGACCCGCGGCATATCCTGACCCCCACTGGCCGTCGACTGACGAAGGGGTGCCGTCGATGCTCGATGCAGTCGTCGTGGGCGCGGGGCCGAACGGACTCACGGCCGCCGTGGAGCTGGCGCGCCGCGGCTTCTCCGTGGCCGTCTTCGAAGCCCGCGACACCGTCGGCGGAGGAGCCCGCACCGAAGAGCTCACCCTCCCCGGCTTCCTGCACGACCCCTGCTCCGCGGCCCATCCCCTCGGCATCAGCTCCCCGGCCTTCCGCGCCCTGCCCCTCCAGCGGTACGGCCTGGAGTGGCTGCACTCCGAGCTCCCTATGGCCCACCCCTTCCCCGACGGCACCGCGGCCGTACTGGCCCGCTCGGTCGCCGAGACGGCCGCCTCCTTCGGCCCCCGGGACGCGGGCGCGTACCGCAGGCTGGTCGAGCCGTTCCTGCCCAGGTGGGACACCCTGGCCCGTGACTTCATGTCCCTGCCGCTCACCGCGCTCCCACGCGACCCGGTCACCCTGGCCCGCTTCGGCCTGGTCGGTCTGCCCCCGTCGACCTGGCTGACCCGCCGCTTCCACGAGGAGCGGGCCAAGACCCTCTTCGCCGGTCTGGTCGCGCATGTGATGGCCCCGCTCGGCGGCTTCGCCACCGGCGCCGTCGGCCTCGTCTTCGCCCTCGCCGCCCACGCGCGCGGCTGGCCCGTGGCACGCGGCGGCTCCCAGTCCATCTCCGACGCCCTGACCGCGTATCTGAAGGACCTCGGCGGCCTGGTCCACACCGACTACGAGGTCAAGCGCCTCGACGACCTGCCGCCCGCCCGCGCCTACGTCTTCGACACCTCTCCCACCGCCCTCGGCCGGATCGCCGGCTTCGGCCGCTACTACGAGAACTACAAGTACGGCCCGGGAGTCTTCAAGATCGACTACGCGCTCGACGGCCCGGTGCCGTGGACCGCCGAGCAGGCCCGTACCGCCACCACCGTGCAGATCGGCGCGGACAGCGCGGAGATCGGCGCGGCCCTGCGCGCGGCCTCCCGCGAGGGCCGCGCACCCGACCGGCCGTTCATGATCACGGTCCAGCCGAGCGTCGCCGACCCCACCCGCGCCCCCGAGGGCAAGCAGGTCTTCTGGGCCTACGCCCATGTCCCGAACGGCTGGACGGGCGACCTCACGGACGTCATGGAGCGCCAACTGGAGCGCTTCGCACCGGGGTTCCGTGACCGCGTCCTCGCCCGCGCCACCGCGGGCCCGGCCGAAGTCGCCGCGCGCAACGCCAACTACGTCGGCGGCGACATCGCCTCCGGCGCGGTCAGGGGACTCCAGGTCCTGCTGCGCCCCAAGCTCTCCCTCACCCCGTACAGCACCCCGCACCCGGCTGTCTTCCTGTGCTCGTCCGCCACCCCACCGGGCCCGGGCGTGCACGGCATGTCGGGACACAACGCGGCGAAGGCGGTCTGGCGGCGACTGCGACAGCAGACGTAACGCCCACCGGCGCCGGCGTCCTGCACCGCACGCCCCCGCGCCCTACGACCCCACGCCACCCGGCAATCGACGCGCCCGGGACGAAAGGGGCTGGTATAGAGGCGGTCATGACCGGTATCACGCTCGTCCAGGGCGACATCACCCAGCAGTCCGTCGACGCCATCGTCAACGCGGCGAACTCCTCGCTGCTCGGCGGTGGTGGCGTCGACGGCGCCATCCACCGCCGGGGCGGCCCGGAGATCCTGGAGGACTGCCGCAGGCTCCGCGCCTCCCAGTACGGCAAGGGGCTGCCCACGGGCGGGGCGGTGGCCACGACCGCCGGAAGGCTGGACGCGCGGTGGGTGATCCACACCGTGGGTCCCGTCTGGTCGAAGTCCGAGGACCGCTCCGAACTCCTCGCCTCCTGCTACCGGGAGTCCCTGCGCATCGCCGACGAGTTGGGCGCCCGTACCGTCGCGTTCCCCGCCGTGTCCACCGGCGTCTACGGCTGGCCGCTCGACGACGGGGCCCGCATCGCCGTGGAGACGGTGCGGACCGCGGACACGTCGGTCGAGGAGGTCAGGTTCGTGCTCTTCGACCAGCGGGCGTACGACGCCTTCGCCCGGCAGGTCGGCTGACTTCGATCGTGGCTCCTTTACCCGGCTCGCCTGAGTCCCCTGTACGGCTGTGCGCAACGATGCAGCCTGTTTCCGATGACGCACCACACGGAGTGCGTCGCAGTCCTTGAGCCTGCTGGAAAGGCGCGCTGACCTGCTGTTTCGCCGGCACGCGAGCGGCACCGTTTCTGACGGGGCGTCACGCATGGTTGGGCGGCGGTGGGTGAAGGCCGCAGTCGGATGGTGACGCCCCCGAGGGACGGGGGACCGTCTCGTGGTTCGGGGATGCCGGGCAGCCGGAGCAGCGTGCTCAGGGAGTCGAGCCGCGGCTGCTGCCCAGCTGATGACCGAGGACCTGAACGCCGTACGCACGCGAGTGGAGACCATGCCTCTGGCACAGGCCCGAAGCCGAGATATGGTGGCTCTCAGGTTTACCCTGGAGTCGTCAATCCCTTCGGTTCCTCAGATAAGCCGCCGGAGTCTCGCCGTATATCGCAAGCGTGAGGATGGGCGGTTCAGCGATCTCGGCCGGGGACGGGCACGTCGAAGCAGTTCAGCACCATCGCGATGAGGCAGTAGCTGCCGATGAGGAACACCAGCTCACCGACCCCTTCCTCGCCCAACAGCTCGGTTGCTCGGTCGTAGGTCGAGTCCGGCAAGGTGTGTCCGGAGGTCAATGCCCTCGCGACGTCGTGCGCGATCGTCTGCCCGTCACTGAGCCCGGAGGGACGCCCCCCTGAGGCCAAGACCGCGATCTGCGGCGTGGGGAGGCCGACCTCATCTGCCGTTCGCTCGTGTGCGTACAGCAGGTAGCGGGCGCCGTAGGCGCTGCCGACGGTGAGGATCGCCACCTCGCGAACGGTGGGATCGAGCCGAGCCTCGGCCGCGACCGCCCGTTGGAGGAACAGCGCGGGGACCCCGAACGTGGGGAAACGCAGCATCGCCGCGAAAGGCCCGACCAGCGCGCCGTCGTCGTCGAGGATGACGACGCGGCCCTGTTCCTCGGTGACCAGTCCGGCGATGCCGTCGTGCACCTCGCGGAGTTGCGGGTCCAGCTTTTCGGGCGGGATGGGCTGAATGCGCATGTGAATGCTTCTCCGTGTCATAGTCCGTCGGTGTACTGACCGTCGATCAGGACGAAGGCGACACGACAGTTCGCCTCCGACCGGTTCGCCCACGCGTGATTGGTTCCGCGCTGAATCACGATGTCTCCGGTGCGGACGGTGGTCTCACCCTTGTCGAGGACCAAGGTGAGTTCGCCCTCGATGACGATTCCGTAGTCGATTGTCTGCGTGCGGTGCATCAACGGATGCGGGGCGCCAGCCGCGGATCGTGTGGCGTCGGCACCGCCCATCTCCCCGAACTTCTCGGCTGCCTCGTCCTGCGTCAGGGTTCGAATTCGGTCGTCCTCCGGCGGGAAATCGATCACCCTGATGCGAGTGCCGCGCTCCGGAGGTCCAAGCACCAGATCGTCCTCCGCCGGCTCGCCCGACTGCCGGTCGATGACGGCAGGCGTCTCACGTGTACTCCACACCTCGTAGAAGGTCGGGCCACCAGGCCCGCCGATCTGCACCACGCGTGACGGCGGTGCGTCCCGCGTGATCTGCCCACGGTCGGACGCGTCATGGCCGGTCACGATCCTTCGGAACGGTTGAGTCGAGCTCACGGTGGAGTCCCCTCCTTCTCGGACGGTGTTTTCCTGGCGGCTTCCCTGCGCTACTCGAACTCTCGGGAAACGGGTGCGGTTGCTGGCCGAGGACTTTCAGTGTTCAGCCTTTCTCGGCTTCATTTCCGGAGGCTAGTTCGGCGTGCTTGACAACGACGGAACTGATAGTGAATCCGCCCGGGAAGGCGCCGGATCTCTGTTCAGTGCTCGTCAAGTGAGCGGTTTTACGCTGGCCGGCAATCAATCAGAACAGCGGATTTCGAAGGGTGTATATCGATGACGACTACTCGCCGGGGGCTGTTGGCCGGATCCGCCGCGGTCGTAGTGGGTGCCGCGCTCGACGCGCCCGCTGCGCAGGCGCACACCGGAAGCGGCAGCGGGCAGAAGCCCACCGTGGTACTCGTGCATGGCGCGTTCGCCGACGCCTCCGGCTGGAACGGGGTCGCCCGCCGGCTCATCCGTGACGGCTATCCGGTCATCGCACCGCCCAACCCACTGCGCAGCGTGGCCTCCGACTCCGCCTATCTGGCCGGCATCCTCGCGACCCTCAGCGGCCCGCTCGTCCTCGTCGCGCACTCCTACGGCGGGATCGTCGTCACCAACGCCGCCACCGGCAACCCGAACGTGAAGGCCCTGGTCTACGTGGCCGCGTTCGTGCCCGACCAGGGGGAGACGCTGCTGGGCCTGCAGACGAAGTACCCCGGAAGCAGGCTCAGCGAGGCGGCGCTGGACTTTCGCCCCTACGGTGAGGGACTCGTCGACGGATACATCAAGAAGGAGTTCTTCCACGATGTGTTCGCCGGGGACCTGCCGAAGGCGACCGCCGAGCTGATGTGGGCCGGCCAGCGGCCGGCGGACGTGCGCACCCTCGGGGAGCCGTCCGGCGCCCCGGCCTGGAAGACCATTCCGTCCTGGTACCTCGTGGGGCGCGACGACCAGGTGTTGCCCCCTGCGGCGCAGCGGTTCATGGCGCACCGGGCCGGCGCACACACCTTCGAGGCCGACACCTCGCATGTCGCGATGATCGCGCAGCCCGCGGCGACGGCCGCCCTCGTCAAGCGCGCCGCGCGCTGACACCACCGAGCCGACGAGGCCGACAAGGGACGGCGATCTTCGAGGGGCTGGGGCGGACGGTGGGTGATCGGCCCGGCCGTGGCCTTCCTGGCGCTCGGCGGTATTGCTCCCCCCGTCCCGCCCCCCGCCCGTACGCCGTCCGACCGACCCTCCTGCCGAGGTCGAGACGATGCATCAGCACGCATACGACAGTCAGTCCACCGCCGAGGAGAATCGGCACACCACCGCGAAGTCGACCATCAGGAATCCGAAACTGACGTTGTTCGCACTGGCGTTGGGCACCTTCGCGATCGGCGGCGCCGTCGCCCTCGGCGTCGGCTGGGGGACCCTGTCCACCGTGTGGGTCGGCTTCGTCCTCACCACTCGGGCTCTGCTCCTGTACGTCACGACCATCGCCGGGGTGAGGCCGGCGCCCGTCTCGGTTCGCCCCTGAACAGCCCGAGTCAACCAGCACTCCAGCAAGAGACCCGTTGTGGCCCGGTGTGACGGAGGAACCATGTGAACGACGGTGCGGCAAAGCGCGGGCCGCTCCTGGACGACGAACAGTTCCGTCGACTCGCCGAGTACGGCGAAGTGAACCACGCCGAGCCCGGCCGGGACCTGTACACGACCCGCGACGACACCTACGCCCCGGAGAGCGACCTGTACTCGGTCAAGGCCGGGTACGCCGACATGAATGTGCAGATCGCCTGCTCGATGGATGGCGATCTCGTCGTGGTCGGACCGGTGCCGATACCTGGGGCGCGCCACGATGCGCACGACCTCGTGCCGTACAAGCGCCTCCCCGGCCGCGACCTGCCGGAGAACTACAAGCGGGACAACGCCCTGCTCTCCAGCGTGCGCGCGGCCGTCGAACGCGCCGCCGCCCACGTGAGGTCCTGACTGATCCTGAGCGAGGAAGGCGAACGCTACCGCACACCGATCGAGAAGTTCCCCGAGGTCCTCGGCGCCGTCACCGGACTCATCAACCTACGAAGGTTCATGAGAGTGGCTTATGAACGGGGCTCAGGGATTCTGGTCGAGATCGGCCAGGAACCTCTCGGCGCGGCGAGCGAAGAGGTGGGCCCCGCGTTCGTCGGATCGGGTGCGGGCTTCGTCGGCGGCGGCTCGCACGACATTGACGGGTTCGCCGCGGGCCTGCAGCAGGCGCGCGCGCAGGAGCAGGAGAAGCCCTTCGGCGTAGCGTTGGCCGTGGGCTTTGACGGCCTGGTCGGCCTGGTCGAGGGCGGAAGCGGCCCGGTCGGGCAGCTCGGCTGCCAGCCACATCTCCGCGACCAGTCCGTACCAGTAGGCGAGGCCCCATCTCGGCGGGTCGGCCAGGGTCGTGGCCAGGAGCTGTTCGGCCTTGGCCGCGGCGCCGGCCGGGTCATCGCCGGTGAGGGCACGGGCCCAGTACCAGTCCAGCCGTATGTAGGTTTCCTGGGCGACGCCGGGAAGGTCGGCGCTGGCCGCGACCCACCGTTCGGTCGCTTGCATCGCCCAGTCCGCGTCACCGGCCATCGAGGCGGCCATGGTCTGGTAGCGGGTCCAGCCCGACATCTCGAAGAGGTCACCCTCGGCCTGGTACACCGTGCCGAGCAGGGACCGCCCCGTCTCGACATCGCCATGCAGCGAGGTAATGACCCCCAAGTAGCCGATCCACTCATCGGGGATCCGCCAGCGTCCGCGGTCGTCACGGCGTCGAATCGGGACACCCCCGACCTGGTCGGCAAGGTGGTACAGACTTTCTTGAGCCGGTCCCGGGTGCGGGTCGGCCGAGTTCGCGAGCAGCGAGGCAACGTCGTCCGCAGTGGTACGGCCCAGCCAGCTGAAACACTGATACGCCGCGCCGATGTCGCCGATATCCCAGTGGTACAGGCCCCAGGCCTGCCGGCCGTACGCCTGGATTTTCGGGTCCGGGGACGCCTGGCCTTGCTCATGCAGCCGGCGAGCCCACATCCCACGGTCTTTCTCGGTGGAGACGTAGGCCCCGGTCATCCGATAGAAGAGAAACTCGGCCTCGGCCGTCTCGCGGCCGAGTCTGCGGGCCAGATATGCGCCCCGTTCCAGCAGATCGTACGTCGAGCCGCCCATTCCGGGAGGCTCGACGGCGAGGAGGTTGAGCAGCGCCAGGACGGACAGTTCGATCTCCAGCAGCCCTGCTGTCCGGGCGATCTGGATGGCCGATTCCAGGTTCCGATAGGCGGCCGCGAACGCGAGCTTGGTCGCCGCGCGGCGACCGGCGCGTGCCAGTGCCTTCGCGGTGCGACCCGGGTCGGCCAGGGGGCCGGCGGCCCACAGGTGGTAGGCGAGGCGTTCGGCGACGGACTCGTCGTCGGCGTGGATGGGTTCGAGGGCGTCGGCGACGCACAGATGCAACTGGACGGCCTGCTGCCGCGCGGTGGTCTCGGTGATCGATTCGCGGATCAGGTCGTGCGCGAAGTGCCACGAGAACGGGTCTTCCGGCTTGGCCTCCAGGAGACCGAGTTCTTGCAGCGGTTCGAGGCGTTCGAGGCACTCCGCGATCTCGACGCCCATCGCGCGGGCGAGCAGGTCGAGGTCCACTTCGCGGCCGATGACCGCCGCGGTGTGCAGCAGGCTGTGAGCGCTGTCGTCTAGGCCGGTCATCCGATCTCGGACGACGTCTCGCACGGTGGCCGGCACGCCGGCTGGTACGGATGCGCCGCCGTCGCCGAGCGAACCGCCCTCGCTGAGCAGCCGGGACAGCTCCTGGACGAAGAACGGATTGCCGACGGTGCGAGCATGGATGCCGCGGGCGACTTCGGCGCCGGGCTCGCGGCCAGTTTCGCGGCGGATGAGCTCGGTCACGTCGGTCAGGCCGAGCGGGCCTAGCCGGATCCTGCGGTGGCCGGGCAGCCGACTGGCCGTGGCCAGGACCCGCGACAGGCTGGAGCCGGGTGCGGGTGCGCGATCGCGTAGCGCTCCGATGATCACCGTGCCGGTGGGCGGCCGGGCCGCCAGGTGGCCGAACAACTGGAGTGAGGCGGCGTCGGCCCACTGCAGGTCATCGACGATCAGCAGCATGGGCCGTTGCGCCGAGGCCTGCCCGACGACGGTGACGACCTGCTCGAACAGGCGGAACTGCGCACGGCTGTCAGGAATCGCCGACCCCGTGGCGTAGTCGTCCGGAGATTGGAGGAGTCCGCCGAGCTCACTGGCGAGCCACTTCTCCCGCAACGGCGCGGGGAGGCTGTCGAGAATCGGGCGGAGTGTCTGTTCCCAGGGCCACATCGACGGTGTTCCGTCGCCTTCCAGGCACGAACCCCAGACGACCAGCGCGCCACGCCGACTCGCTTCTGCAGCGATCTCCTGCAGTAGCCGGGTCTTGCCCACGCCCGGCTCCCCTTGGACGATGCCGAGCGCCGCACTGCCGGTGAAAGCCTTCTCCACGGCTTGGCGCAGTACGGCGAGTTCCTCGACCCTGCCGACGAGGCCGGCTTCCTTCCGCGCCGAAGCGCCGGCCGTACTCGCCACGGGCGGCGAAGTCTGGGGCTGCGTCAGCACTTGCAGGTGTGCGGCCCGTATTTCCGGACCGGGATCGATGCCGAGTTCGTCGGTGAGGCAGGCGCGGACCCTGTGGTACGCCGACAGTGCCTCGGCCCGGCGTCCCGCGGCCCCCAGGGTGGTGATGAGACCGGCGTGGACGGGTTCGTGGAACGGCGAGGTCGATGCGGCGAGTTGCAGCGCCGACAGCACCGATGCCGGTCGGCGCAGCGACACGGCCAGCTTGGCCGCTTCGGTGCACGCGGTGTGGAACTCGTCGTCGAGACCGGTGAAGGTCGGCAGTGCGGTCGACCTGTGGGTGAACCCGTCGCCCGCCCGACCCCGCCAGAGACCGAGCGCTTCGGCATAGCGGTCGAGCGCCGTTTCCTGGCGTTGCTGTGCTATGGCCTCTTTGGCGGTCGCAACGAGTTCTCGGAAGGTGAGGAGGTCCAGGGCGCCGGGGGCGGCGGAGAACAGATAGGCGTTCCCGCGGCGGTGCAGGTAGGAGCCGGTTTCACGGGCGGGGATCGCGGGTTCGAGCAGTCGCCGCAACGCGCCGACGTATTTGTGGATGATGTTGAGCGCGCTGTTGGGGACGTCGTCGCCCCAGATCAGGTCGATCAGCTCGCTCGTGCTGGTCGGCTGGCCGACGCGGGCCAGCAGCAGCGCCAGGAGGTATGCCTGTTGTCGTGGCCCGGAATCCAGTTCGACACCGTCGCGCCAGATCCGTAGCGGGCCCAAGATCTGCAGATAAGGCGAAGATCGGCCGGCTGGCTGATCCTCACCGCCAGAAGGGACTACGGGGACTGACACCGCGATACCTCTCGCATCCGAGACGGCCATCGCTGGAAGCTTATCGTTTCGCTCCCGTCCGCGAGTGACTTCCGAGGCGCAGACGGGAGCCGATCGGGCGCCGAGCCGACGCTGTATCAAGCCGTTCCGTCGGTGGGTTCCGGCTGGGCGTCCGGCGTGTAGAGCTCTTCCTCGCTGACGACCGGTGCGGCGGCTTCTTCGGGGCGTCCGACTCGCTTGGCCGAGCCGAACAGGTGGCCGCGCGCGGGCCGCACGGGGGCGAAGGAGGCGAAGCCCCGCCGGCTCGGGATGTCGTCATACACCGCCTCCATACCGCCGCGGATCAGGTACGTTTCGTGCCAGAAGCCGGTGCCGCCGCTGTCGCGCAGGAAATCTCGCCACCAGCGCCGGTGCGGTTCGGACCGCGTCCATGACAAGAGCGAAGGCAGGTCGCGCCAGTACTGGCGGATGCCGACGTGCATGGGGAACAGCGACCACAGCAGCGACTCGTGCGACAGCAGGCCTTCCGGCTGGTCTTTCCCGGATTGGCCGATCTGCGGGCCGTAGCCGGCCAAGGTGCGCAGGCCGTAGAGCCGATTGACTCGCATTCCGAGGTAGACGACCACGAGGTCGGGATACGGAGTGAGGTCGACTGTCTGCCGATTGACGCGCGTAGGCATCGCTGGTGCCTCCTTGGTTCGTTGGGTGACGAGCCAAAGCTAGGGACGGGCACGGAATGGACACTTGACGTCGACTGAATGCGCGGGCGGCGGCATCCGTGCGGTCGCACCCAGCTGTGGAGTTCGGCGAGCAGGCCGCCGACGCGTGCGCACAGCAACCCTCTGCCCAGGCGGGGTTTACAAACGTTGGATCACGGTCCCCGGAGGGGGCCACTCCACGCCGGTGAAGCGGTGGGTGGATGTACAGGACCACGTCGACGTGTGCCCAGGTTCGGCCTGCAAGTGTCCGCCGCTGAGGGATGGTCTACGGCATGAGGCTGGGTAAATCCTTCACACCGTGGGTCCCGTCTGGTCGAAGTCCGAGGACCGCTCCGAACTCCTCGCCTCCTGCTACCGGGAGTCCCTGCGCGTCGCCGACGAGTTGGGCGCCCGTACCGTCGCGTTCCCCGCCGTGTCCACCGGCGTCTACGGCTGGCCGCTCGACGACGGGGCCCGCATCGCCGTGGAGACGGTGCGGACCGCGGACACGTCGGTCGAGGAGGTCAGGTTCGTGCTCTTCGACCAGCGGGCGTACGACGCCTTCGCCGCACAGGTGTGAGCAGGTGTGAGACGAGGGGTCGAGGGGCTCACCCACAGTCCTGACCCACAGTCCTGACGATACGTCAGGCCGCATCCCCGCCCAGCGGTTGCTCTCCCGACCCCCGCACGATCAGCCGCGTCGGCACGGTCACCGTACGGGCCCGGGTGCGGTCGCCGTCCAGGCGGGACAGGGCCGTGGCCGCAGCCGCCCGGCCGATCTCCTCGGGGTCCTGGGCGACGACGGTCAGGGCGGGTTCGAGGGCCTCGGCCAGCTCCACGTCGTCGAAGGCGACGACCGCCACGTCCTTCCGCTTGCTGCGGGCGAGTTCGCCGACGATCCCCAGCGCGACGATGTTGTTCCCGGCGAAGAGCGCGGTCGGCGGATCCGGCAGGGCCAGGAGCTGGGCCGTCGCGGCCGAAGCGCCCTGCCGGTCATGGGCGTTGGTGATGAGGGAACGGTCGGCCGGCAGCCCCGCCTCCTGCAGCGCCTCGCGATAGCCGGCCAGGCGCTCACGGCGGGTGTAGAGCTTGACGGGCAGGTCACCGACGAAGCCGATACGGCGGTGTCCGTGGGCGACGAGATGGGCGACGCCCCCACGGGAACCGGTGCGGTTGGAGCTCACCACGCTGTCCGTGGCCAGGCCCACGCCGGGGCGGTCGAGGAAGACGACGGGCAGGCCCGTGGCGCGGTGGGTCTTGAGGTGGGAGTGGTCGGCGCCCACGGACGGCACCACCATCAGGACGCTGACGCGGCGGGCGAGGAACTTGTCGGTCAGCGCGCGCTCACGGTCGGGGTCGTCCGCGGAGGAGCCCATCAGCAGGGTCAGCCCGCGGTCGCGGACGGTGTCCTCGATGCTCCTGGCCACGGCCCCGAAGAAGGGGTTGGCCAGATCGGGGATGACCAGCCCGATCGTTGTGTCGGGCCCGCCGACACGGATGTTGCGGGCCATCAGGTTCGGCTGGAAGCCCAGTTTGGCGACGGCGGCCAGGACCTGTTTCCTGGTCTCGGCGGAGGCGGGGCCGTCCTCGTTGAGGACGCGGGAGACGGTCTTGGCGCTGACACCTACCTCGCGGGCGACGTCGGCCAGGGTGGGGCGGCGGCTGGCTGCCATGGAGGAAACGGTCTCCTGTGCTCGTCGGGTCCGGCCGCGGCCTCGGCCGGAACCTGTGAGTGTGTCGTCAGTTGGCCTGAACTCCCGCGGCCTTCGCCGCCTCGGAATCGGCTACGACAGTACCTCCGGCCTCGTCGACGGTGAGCGCCCCGGTCATGATGGCGACGACCTCCGCCATGGAGTGGTCCGAGGGCTTGATCACCGCGGCCCGCTGGCCCAGCCGGTGGACGTGGATACGGTCCGCGATCTCGAAGACATGCGGCATGTTGTGGCTGATCAGGACCACCGGCATGCCCCTGTCCCGGACCCGTCGGATCAGGTCGAGGACCTGGCCGGACTCCTTGACCCCGAGGGCCGCGGTCGGCTCGTCCATGACGACGACGCTGTTCGCCCAGGCGACGGCCCGGGCCACCGCGACGGCCTGCCGCTGTCCGCCGGAAAGCGTCTCCACCGACTGGGTCAGCGAGCGCAGTCCGATCTTGAGGTCGGCCATGTGCTCGGCGGCCTCCTGGCGCATGCGTTTCTTGTCGAGCATCCGGAAGGCGCTGCCGAGGACACCGGGCCGGCGCAGCTCGCGTCCCAGAAACATGTTGGAAGCGATGTCCATGGAGGCGGCCACCGCGAGGTCCTGGTAAACGGTTTCGATGCCATGTGCGCGGGCGCTCTGCGGACCGGAGAACGTAATCGGTTTCCCGTTCAGCCGGATCTCGCCCGCGTCCGGGATCACCGCACCGGTCAGCGCCTTGATCAGACTGGTCTTGCCGGCGCCGTTGTCGCCGATCACGGCCAGGACCTCACCGGGCAGCAGGTCGAAGTCGGCGCCGTCGATGGCGGTGACATGGCCGTACCGCTTGACCAGGCCACGGGCCTGCAGCACGGGCGTGGGAGTGGAGGTGGCGGTCATCGGGCCCTCTTCCGGGAGATCTGGTCGACGGTCACCGCGAGGATCACCAGGACGCCGGTGATCAGCGTCTGGTAGATCGAGGCGACGCCCATCAGCTGGAGCCCGTTGCGGAACACTCCGACGATGAGGACACCGATGAAGGTGCCCAGCACCGAGCCGCGCCCGCCGAAGAGGCTGGTGCCACCCAGCACCACGGCGGTGATGCTGTCGAGGTTGTCGGTCTGGCCGGCCTGCGGATCGCCCACTCCGGTGCGGGAGATGAGCAGCAGGGCGGCGACGCCGTAGAGCAGACCCGCCACGGTGTAGATGCCGATGGTCAGCCGGGAGGTGCGGATGCCGTTGAGGCGAGCGGCCTCCTGGCTGTTGCCGAGCGCGTAGACGTGCCGGCCCCAGCCCGTGTTGCTCAGCGCGTAGGCCAGCAGCAGGAAGAGGGCGATGGTGACGAGCGAGCCGTAGGTGATGTCGGTGTGGCCGAGCGGGAACGTCTCGCCGAGGGCCGTCAGTGAGCCGGGCAGGTCGGTGACCGTCTGCTCCGCGGAGTAGATGTGGGTCAGGGCGAACGCCACGTTCAGCATGCCGAGTGTGACGATGAACGGCGGCAGCGGGATCTTCTGCACCAGCAGCCCGTTGACCAGCCCGAAGCCCGCGCAGACGGCGATGCCCAGGGCGATGGCGAGCAGCGGCGGCAGCGTGCCCTGCGCCGCCATCTTGGCGATCATGATGCTGCCGAAGGCCATCACCGCGCCACAGGACAGATCGATGCCCGCGGTCAGGATGATCAGGGTCTGCCCGATGGCGAGCGTGCCAACCACCATGACCTGCTGCACGATCAGCGAGAAGTTTCCGCCGGTCAGGAACTGGTCGGTGGACAGGGAGAAGAAGGCGCAGGCCAGAAGCAGGGCGGCCAGCGGTCCGGTGGTCGGTGCCGTGAGCAGCCTGCGGGCCGTGGTCGGCGCCTTGAGTCCGGCGTACGGCGATGAGGTGCCCGGTGGCGTGGTCGTGGCTGTCATGCGAAGTCCTTGTCGGAAGACTGTCGTACGGTCACGGCGGCGGCTCAGCCCCAGCAGTTCTGCAGACCGAAACCGGTGTCCTTCGACGTGACCCCGGCCTGCGCCTTGTCGGTGATCAGGTTGACGCCGGTGTCGGTGTAACCGGATGCCTTCTTGCCGCCCTTGGCGTAGTCCACGACGGCCTGGACGCCCTCGGAGGCCATCTTCAGCGGGTATTGCTGCGAAGTGGCGGCGATCTTGCCGTCCTTGACGGCCTGGGTGCCGGTGCAGCCGCCGTCCACGGAGACGATCAGCACGTCCTTCTCCCGGCCCTTGGCCTTCAGCGCGGTGTAAGCGCCCAGCGCGGCCGGCTCGTTGATGGTGTAGACGAGGTTGATGTCCGGGTTCTTCTGGAGGCAGTTCTCCATCGCCGTCTGGCCCTTGGCCTGGTCGCCGCCGGTGTCCTGGGCGCAGGCGACGTCCTTGTCGGTGGCGCCGAAACCCTCGAGGAAACCGTTGTGCCGCTGTACGCCCACCGAGACGCCGGGCGCCAGGTCGAGGGTGGCTATCTTCGCCGTCCTGCCCTTCATCGCGGCCTTGGCGTACTGGCCGATCAGCTTGCCGGCGTTCAGGTTGTTGGTGGCGAAGAGGGCGTCGACGGCGCTCTGCGGTTCGGTCGGTGTGTCCAGGGCGATGACCAGGACGCCCTTGGCGCGGGCCTTGGCGATCGCGGGCACGATGGCCTTGGAGTCGCTGGGCGTGATCAGGATGCCCTTCACGCCGGAGGCGACCATGTTCTCGATCGCGGTGACCTGACCGGCGTTGTCGCCGTCGAACTTGCCTGCGGCGGTGACCAGTTGGGCACCGTCCGCCTTGGCGGCCTTCTCCGCGCCCTCCTTCATCTTCACGAAGAACGGGTTGGTGTCGGTCTTGGTGATCAGACCGACCTTGATGCTGCCCGAACCTGCACTGGTGGAACTCGATCCGGACCCGGACCCGCAGGCGGTCAGCGTGAGCGCGGCGACGCCCGTGCACGCGGCGACTCTGAGGAGGGAAACGGGCAGACGAGAAGTGCGAGACATGAACGGCTCCTGCGGGATTGCGAGCGGCGCGGCCGGCATCGGTGGATGCCGTCCCGAGGTGTCATCGTTGACTTATGTCATCGTTGACACCGCATGGCGAGGATGATGGACTCCGTTTCCCGGCAACGTCAATGCCTTGCGCCAGTCACAAATCGGCAACGTGACGCCGGTGCGCCCGTACGTCCGTCAGAGAAGAGCAGCTCATGAGCCCGCGCCAGATCACCGTCCTGGGGGAGTGCGTCGCGGACGCCTTCGTCGACCCCGTGAGCACATCGGGCGAGCTCGCCCTGCGCGTCCTGCCGGGCGGCGGCCCCGCGAACACGGCGGTCTCGCTGGCCCGGCTCGGCACCCCGGCGCGCTTCCTCGCGCGGCTCTCCGACGATGTTTTCGGCCGCCTCTTCCGCGCCCATCTGGAGGAGTCCGGAGTGGATCTGTCGTCCGCCGTCCGGGCCGCCGAGCCCAGCACGCTGGCCGTGGCGGAGCTGGACGAACGCGGTCAGGCAGCGTTCTCCTTCCATGCCCAGAACACCGCCGACTGGCAGTGGACGGCCGGTGAACTGGCCCGGGTCGACCTCTCCGAAACCGCTTGCCTGCACACCGGCTCCCTGGCGCTGGTCCGGGAGCCCGGCGCGGCGGTGGTGGAGGACTTCCTCGCCGAGGCCGCGCCCGGGGCGACGATCAGCATCGACCCCAACGTCCGGCCGCTGCTCGTCGACCCCGAGGTCTACCGCGCCCGCCTCGCCCACTGGTGTGCCCTCGCCGACGTGCTGCGCCTCAGCGAGGACGATCTGGAGCTGCTGCTGCCGGGCACCCCGCCCGAGCAGGCGTGCGACGGCTGGCACGCGGCCGGAGCGCGGCTCGTCGTGATCACACGGGGCGGAAACGGTGTCCTGGCCTCGCTCGACGGAGAACGGGTGCGACTGCCCGCCGTCCCGGCGGACGTGGTCGACACGGTCGGTGCGGGCGACTCCTTCACCGCCGGCCTGCTGCACCACCTCGGCACCGGCGGCCTGCTCGGCGGGCGACTGCCTGACCTCCGGCTCGACGACGTCGCCGAAGCCTGTCTCTTCGCCACCCGGGTCGCGGCCCTGACCTGCTCGGTTCCCGGCCCCAATCCGCCCTGGCGGCACCAGCTGACCCCGCTCACCGCCGCCGACCACGCCTGACGGCCCCGGCGGATTCGACCACCGGCCAGACCCGACGACAAAGGACACACCATCATGCCCAAGACCCTGCTCGCCGAGTTCACCGCCCGCGAGGGAGCACGGGACGAGGTCGCCCGTCTGATCCTCGACTACGCCGAGAAGGTGCGCGAGGAGGAGGGCAACCTCGTCTTCGACGTCCTCACCAAGGAGGCCGAGCCGCGTTCTTTCTGGATCTACGAGGTCTACCGGGACGAGGAGGCCTTCCAGGCGCACCTCGAGGCTCCGTACGGCGGCCCGTTCAACACCGTGCTGGCTCCCCTCATCGAGGAGGACGCCTCGGTGCTGACCTTCCTCGTCCCGGTCGGCTGACCTTCCCCGGCTCAGCCGTCGATACGGTGCGTGCTCCAGAAGGACGTGAGATCCGTGCTGGTCGCCGCCTGCGCCGCCGCCTTGAACTCGGCGGTGGTCGAGACGCCGTACCAGTGCGAACTCGCGTAGCTCTTCAGCAGGTTGGTCATCGCCGTGTCACCGATCAGCCGCCGCAGATCGTGCAGGGCGCACTTGCCGTAGCCGTAGACGACGGTGGAGTACCGGGAGGAGTGGGCGTCCCAGTAGGCCATGGAGTTGGTGATCTTCTCCGCCGACGAGGCCCATGAGACGCTGTTCCAGCAGTTGGTGCCGGTCTTGCCGAGGGCGAGGTCGGTGGCGTAGTCGGTGAACGCCTCGTCCAGCCAGGGGCTGTTGTACTCGTCGTCGCCGACGATGCCGTACCACCACTGGTGGCCGATCTCGTGGGTGAGCGCGGTGGTGCTGACGAGGTCCAGGACGAAGCCCGGGTACTCCATGCCGCCGAACCAGTAGTTGTTGTCGATGACGGCGTCCAACTCGCTGTAGGGATAGGCCCCGAAGCGGCCGGCGTGGGCGTCGACCGCCGTCTTGGCGGTGCTCAGCATCGACTGGGCGTCGGAGGAGCTGATGCCCGAGACGGAGTAGATGTTGATGGCCGTCCCGGCCGCGGAAGTGCCGGAGATCTTGCTGAACGGGCCCGCCGCCCAGGCGAAGTCACGGACCTTGGACGCGGTCGCCGTCGTGACCGTGCGCCCGCTGGAGCCGGGGGTGTCGACCGAGGTGCCGGTGGCCGGGACCAGCAGTGAACTCGGGTGGTCCAGCGTCACCTTGAAGTCGGCGGCCAGGGAGTAGAACGACTCGCCGTTGTTGGTGTACGGGTCCAGGTGCCAGCCCGAACCGTCCTTCACCGCGAGCACGGGCAGGGCGTTGCCGATGTTGTTGAACGCCCCGTCGTGGCCGAACCGGTCGGCGCCGCTGGGCACGGTGATGCCCAGATCGAAGCCGATCGTGGCGGACTGACCCTGTGTCAGAGGTGTCGGCAGGGTGATCTGGAGCGCCGTGCAGGCGACGGACAGTGAACCGGCCGTACCGCCGCTGACGTTGGTGACCGTGATCGGCATCGCGTCGCAGGTGCCGTGGTAGTTGTCCCACAGCCGCAGGTACACCTCGCTCAGCGCGGTCGAGGAGGCGTTGGTGAAGGTCGCGGTCTCGTGGCCGGTCCAGACGGTGCCGGAGGTGTCGCTGCTCAGGTTCACCGTGTACGAGGGCGCGGCCGGCGTCCGTGTCGAGTCGGCCGGCGGGGTGGTGCCGCCGGAGGTGTCGAGGGCGATGTCGTCGAGGACGAAGCTGGTCTGGAGGCTGGAGTCCTCGGTGCCGGTGAAGGCGAGGGTGACGGTCTGCCCCGCGAACGACGACACGTCGAGGGTCTTCTTCACGTACCCCGTGGCCTTGTCGAGGTTGGAGTAGGTCGCCAGCGTGGTGCTGCCGATCTTGGCCGTCAGCTTGTCGTAGGCCGTGGACGAGGTAGTCTCGGCGGTGTCGATGTGCAGCCAGAACGACAGGGTGGCGGTGCTGCAGCCGGACGGGATCGTCACGCTCTGCGAGAGCGTGTCGGTGTGCGTGCCGCCGGTCCCGTCGAGCCAGGCGAAGCTGGTGCCGCCGTGCGCCGACTGACCGGAACGGCTGGTGATCACGCTCGTGGACGACTGTGTCCAGGGCGAAGTGCCGCCCTCGAAGCCGCCGTTGACGACCGCCTGGGTCGGCGTGCAGGCCGCGGCGTCGTCGGGGGCGGCGGACGCCGGATGGACGGGGAGCAGGGATACGGCGGCCAGCGCGGCGACGGTGAGGGCGCGCGCGGCGATGGATCTGTGGGGGGTGGTTCTCACGCGTAACTCCTTTGCGGCGACCGGGATTCCGGCCTGCTCGGCGGCCACCCGCCGGCTGGGGTGCGTCGGCGGGTGACCGTGGGCTGCGTGCATCTTTTGACGGGAGCATGCCACAAGGAGGGACGAGATGGGGATGGGCACACCGGTCACACGTCAATTCACCTGGTGACGGCGGACGTTGGTGATCGTGCCGCACGGCCACGGAAGGGGCGGGCCTGGAAGGGAGGAACCTGCAATGGGGGAGCCTGGAAGGGGGGCCTGGAATGGGGGGCCTGGGAGGGACAGGGTCTGGAATGCGCGGGAGCAGGAAGGGATGGGGGCCGAAGCGAGTGGGGTCTTGCGCGGACGGGCCCTGGAGTGGACCGGGTCCTGGGCGGACCCGCCCTGTGGCGAAGGGGGTCTGGGGTGGAGGGGGTCTGGGGTGGATGGGCCTTGGAGCAGGTGAGTCCTGGAGTGGCCGGGTCTGGGGTGGACGGGCGGCCTGGGGCGGACGGGCCTTGGAGTGGGCGGGCTCTGAAATGCGCGGGGTCTGGGGCGGACGGGTCCTGGTGTGGGCGGGGTCTGGGGCGGACGGGTCCTGGTGTGGGCGGGGTCTGGGGCGGACGGGTCCTGGTGTG
>NZ_JBEXCS010000003.1:155443-209199 GCF_040605395.1 Streptomyces sp. NPDC005648
CTGGGGCGGACGGGTCCTGGTGTGGGCGGGGTCTGGGGCGGACGGGTCCTGGTGTGGGCGGGGTCTGGGGCGGACGGGTCCTGGTGTGGGCGGGGCCTGGTGTGGGTGGGTCTGGGGCGGCCGGGTCCTGATGTGGGCGCGGCCTTGGGTGGATGGGCCCTGAAGCGGACCGGGGCGGGCGAGCCCTGGTGGGGCGGGGTCAGTCGCCGGGGGTGTGGTCCGTGGCGTGGACGGTCTCGCCCTGGGCGACCTCGATGCCGTTGTGCAGGTCGGTGGCCGCTTCCAGGGATGCCGTCGCCGACAGGGCCACACAGGCGAGGAGCAGTCCGGCCAGGGCGCGGGGGAGCAGACGGCCGGTGGGGACGGGCTTGTTCAGGAGCGCGGTGACGCGGCGGGGTACTGGACCGGCGGTGGCCGTGAGGGACAGCCCGGGCCGGGGCGCGGGACCGGCGGCGTGGGCGGCGAGCGCCGCGCGGCCGACGGCGCGGGCGGTCAGGGCGCGGTCACCGGTCGCCCGCGCGGCGGACTCGTCGGCCCAGCGCTCCAGCGCGTACGAGAGCGGGGCGCGCAGACCACGCAGGGCCGGGTGCAGGGCGGCGGCGAACTCGCCGGCGGCGAGGAAGAGATGGTGGCGGCACCTGAGATGGGCGCGCTCATGGGCGAGCAGCACCTCGCGCTCGCGCGCGTCGAGGGCGCGCAGCATGCCGGTGGTCACCACGATGCGGCCCGGCCGCCCCGGCAGGGCATAGGCGTCCGGACGCCCGTCGTGCCGCACGGACAGACCGCCGGCCGTCGCCTCGTCGCCGAACTGTCCGTGAGCGGTGCGCAGTTCACGCAGGTGACGACGGGTCCGGTGCAGCAGCAGGGCGCCGCCGCCGGCCAGCGCGAGAGCGGCCAGGACCGCGCCCGGCAAGGTGGCGGGCGAGCCGTCGCCGAGCAGATGGGGCGAGAGATGGCCGAGCGCGGCGACGAACGGCAGCCGCAGCGCACCGGCGAGCGCGAGCAGCGCCAACGCGGCCGTACTGGAGAGGGCGAGGACCAGCGCGAGACCGCTCAGCGCCCAGGCGGCGGCCCGCGGCGGCAGCAACTCGGCACCACGCCGGGCCGAGGGCACGGCCAGCAACGGCACGAGCAGCGGAAGCCACACGGCGTAGATCACGAATTCCTCCAGGGCCGCCGGTCCGTTGTGGATCAGCCTACGCGGGGTGACCGACGACGGCGGCCGCGCGACCGCCTTCCGTTTCCGTACGGCCCTTTTCTGTTACGGTGTCCCGCCCTGCGCCCCCGACCCGTCCAGCAGGCTCCGCAGCAGCTGTTCGTCCTCGGGGCTCAGGTCGGAGACGAAGCGGGCGAGGACGGTGCCGCGATCCTCGTCCTTGTCCAGTTCCGCGTGCATACGGCGGGCGGTCAGACCGTGCGAGTCCTGGGCGGGGGCGTAGGCGTAGCCCCGACCGGAGCGCGCCCGGGTCACCACACCCTTGGCGTGCAGACGGGTGAGGATGGTGGTGACGGTGGTGCGGGCGAGGCCGTTGCCGAGCTCCAGCTGGACGGCGCCGGGTGTGAGCGGCCCGTCGGCGGCCCACAGCGCGGCCAGCACCCCGGCCTCCAGCTCGCCCGCCGGCCGCCGGTCCGTGCGGCCGTCGGCCGGGTCGTAGGCCGGCTCGTCGATCTGCCCCTCGGGCATGGGAACGCTCCTCGGCTCTCATTCGTCTACAGTGGAGTAGACGGTCTACATAACTGTAGTCGCTCGGTGCGGAGCGTGCCCGCTCCGCCCACGTCCCAGTATGAGAGGGGTCGCCTGCATGGCAGCTGCCCAGTCCGCCATGGCCCAGGCGGTGAACGTCCTGGATCCCGGTTCCCTGCTGTCCACCTTCGGCGCGCTCGGCGTGGCCGTCGTCCTGTTCGCCGAGACCGGTCTGCTGGTCGGTTTCTTCCTGCCCGGTGACTCCCTGCTGTTCACGGCGGGATTGCTGTGCGTGGGCGGCGGCCGCGGCGGTGTCCACCTGTCGCTCCCGCAGGTGCTGCCCGCCGCCGTGGCCGGGGCGCTGCTCGGGGCGCAGACGGGGTACTGGATAGGGCGTCGCGGCGGCCGTGCGCTACTGGCCCGCAGCCGGGCGAGGAAGCTGCACGAGGGCGCCGAGCGCGCCGAGGAACTGCTCGCGCGCTACGGCCATGCCAAGGCGGTCGTACTGGCCCGCTTCGTGCCGGTGGTGCGGACGGTGCTGAACCCGCTGGCGGGCGCGCTCGACGTGCCGGTGCGGGTGTTCACGGTGTGGCAGGTGGTCGGCGGCCTGGTCTGGACGGTCGGCCTGGTCCTGGGCGGCTACGCACTCGGCTCCTCCATCCCGAACGTCGACCACTACCTCCTCCCGCTGGTCGCCCTCATCGTCATCGCCTCCCTGACCCCGCTCGTCCTGGAGGCCCGCCGCGCGCGGGCTCGCCGAGCCTCGTCCTCGGAGGCCTCCTCATGACCGGCCTCGCCTTCGGCGGCGCCTCGGTCGACGGCGGCCTGTACACCTGGATCACCGGCCTGGCCGGCGACACACCGCACTCCGTGGACACCGTGATCGCGGCCTTCTCCGACTACGGCCTGGCCCTGTTCGGCGTACTGATGCTCGCCGCGTGGTGGCGGGCCCGGGGCGCCGGGGAGCAGCACATGGTGCGCGCGCTCGCGGCCCCCGTGATCGTGGTGCTGGTCTACGCGGCCGACGTGCTGCTGAAGTCCGCGGTGGCCGAGCAACGACCCTGCCGGACCCTGCACACCGTGACCGTCGAGGCGTGCCCGGGGGCGGGCGACTGGTCGTTCCCCAGCAACCACGCGGTGATCGCCGGCGCCGCCGCGACGGCCCTGGCCCTCGTCGACCACCAACTGGGCCGGGTCGCCGCGGTGGCCGCCGTCCTGATGGCCGTCTCGCGCGTCTGGATCGGCGTCCACTATCCGCATGACGTGGCGGTGGGGCTGGCGCTGGGGGCGGTGCTGGCGTGGGCGCTGATGCGGGCCGCGGACCGGGCGGCGCCGCTGGTGGGGCGTGTGGCGGACAGCCGGTTCCGGGGGTTGGTGACGAGGGCGTGAGGCCGGCGGGGCGTGGAGACCGGGGGCGGCTGTCGCTCGCCCTCGTGCTGCCCCTCATGCTTCCCCTCGTCTGCGCGGTGCTCTTCGTCGCCCTCGCGACCGCGGTGGCCGTCCGTCATGGAGCCCCCCTTCCGGGTGATACGGCGATCCACACCTGGGGGCTCGGACACCGGCCGCCGGTCGCGCTGGCGCTCGCGCGGGGGTTCACCGCGACCGGGACCGGCGTATGGCCGTATGTGATCGTCGTGGCGGCCGGGGTCATCGCCGGGCGGGGCACCGGTGGGCGGCTCAGAGCCGTGGGCGCCGCCCTGGCGGTGCTCTTCGCGGGGCAACTCGTGCGTACGGGACTGATGGAGCTGTTCGCCCGGCCTCGCCCGAACCGCGCGGACTGGGCGTCCCACGCCTCCGGCTACGCCTTCCCCTCCGGTCACACCACCACCTCCGCCGTGACCGCGGGACTGCTGTGCTGGGCCCTCACCCGCCGCACCCGCCCCGACCTCGCGCGTACGACGTGCGTGGTCGCCGTCTGCTGGGCGGTGGCGGTCGGAGCGACCCGGGCCTACCTCGGTGTGCACTGGGCCAGCGATGTCCTCGGCGGCTGGTTGCTGGCGTCGGCCTGGCTGGGGCTGTGCTGGTGGGCTCTCGCCAGGTGGCTGCCGCCGGAGGCGATCGGCGGCGGTGTGTCCGGGAGGACCGGCATGCCCACGGCGCGCGGCAGGCGTACGGCACCGGAGCGCGAGAACACGAACGGCACATCCACGCCGGACCTCCCACACCACGGCGCCGACCCGCACCGGACACGCCCGGCCGACTGAAACAGCCCTGGATGCCATCGCCCGCCACCCGCCCCACCCCGGCCCGCCCCAGTCCCTCCCATCCAGCCCCTCTCTCCCCACAGCCACAGCCACAGCCACAGCCACACCCACCCTCGACGGAGACCCATGACCCACAAGATCCTGGTCGTCGAGGACGATCACGCCCTGCGTGACGTCCTGCTGCGCGGCCTCCGGGACGAGGGGTTCGCCACCGTGCCCGCGGCCGACGGGGCGACCGCGCTGCGGCTGGCCGGGGACGGCGTCTCCGCGGCCGTGCTCGACGTGGGGCTGCCGGACGCGGACGGGCGGGACGTGTGTCAGGCGCTGCGGGCCAACGGCTTCTCGTCCCCCGTCATCTTCCTCACCGCGCGCCAGGGCCTCACCGACCGGCTGTCCGCCTTCTCCGCGGGCGGCGACGACTATCTCCCCAAGCCCTTTCACCTGGCCGAACTCGCCGCCCGACTGCGTGCCGCCCTCAAGCGCGCGGCACCCGCGCCCCGTGCCGCGGCCGGAGACCTGGTCCTGGACGCCGTACGGCACCGCCTCACGGCCGGCGGCACCGAGATCGACCTGACGCCGACGGAGTTCCGGCTTCTGGCCACCCTCATGGCGGCGCCGGGGGAGATCGTGAGCCGCCGTGACCTGGTCCGGTCCGCCTGGCCGGAGGGCGCCCAGGTCAGCGACAACACCCTCGACCAGTACCTGACCCGGCTGCGCCGCAAGCTCCGCGGAGCAGGCAGCGATCTGACGATCGGCACGACCCGCGGAATCGGACACCGCCTGTCATGACCACACCCTCCCACCCCGCCCCCTCGAACCCGCCCTCGGATGCGCCGCAGCGTCCTTCGGACTCGCCCGCGGTCTCCCGTCCCGGTCCCTTGGGCCCGCCCACGGACGCCCCGCTCCGTCCTTCGCGCCGCGCCAGGGACGTTCGCCTCCATACCCCGCTTTCGCCCACGGACGCCCGTCCCCATGACCAGAATTCGGTCACGGACGCCCGCCCCCACGCCCCCCTCTCGCCCCCGGCCCCTCGCCCTCGCCCTCGCCCCTCGCGCTTCCACATCCCGCGCCCTCATCGCCCGTACCCCCGTCTCCCCCCTCTCCTCCGGCGCCCTTCCCTCCCGCCCCGTACTCTCCGCGGCCGTCTTTCTCTCGTCGCGCTCACCACCGCCGCGCTGTTGATGGTGATCCTCACCGTCGTCTTCAACACCGTGGTCCGCCATCATCTGCGCCGTCAGGAGGACGACGAACTGCGCACCCGGGCCGCGGCGGTCGCCACCACCGTCGACACCAGCGGTCCCCGTGTACGGGTCCTGGAGACCGCCAACGACCGTCTCCTGGACGCCAATGCGTGGATCTACGCCGGCTCCCGCCCGCTGGAGCGCCCGCCCTCCGCGGGCCCCCTGACCCGGGTCGCCGACGACCTGGCCCGTCACGCCGGCCGCAGCTGCGTCACCGTCGACGACCACGGTTCCGGACCGGTCCGGCTCTGTGCCGAGCCCGTCCCCGGCGCCCGGCAGTCGGCGACCGTCGTCACGGCCCTGGACCTGTCCCCGTACCGGAGTTCGGCCGACACGCTGCTGCTGGGCTCCCTGATCCTGGACGCCGTGATGCTGGCCTGCACCTACGCCCTGACCCGGCTGGCGGTGGGCCGTGCGCTGCGTCCGGTGGGCACGATGACCGACCAGGCCACACAGTGGAGCGCGGTCGCCTCCGAGGAGCGGTTCGGCAGCGCGGACCGCCCGGCCGAACTGGCCCGGCTGGGAGCCTCGTTGGACGCCCTACTGGACCGTATCCGGGCGGTGCTGCGACACGAGCGGCAGCTGACCGGCGAGCTCTCGCACGAGCTGCGCACCCCCCTGAGCCGTATCGTCGCCGAGCTGGACTGGTACGGCTCGCGCCCCCGCACCGCCGCCGAGACCCGCGCCGCGCACCGCACGATCGCCGAGGCCGCCGAGTCGATGCGCACGATCTGCGACACCCTCCTGACCAGTGCCCGCGAGGACACGGCCACCGCCCCCGGTACCGCCCCGGTCCTGCCATCGCTCCGCCGCCTCGCCGACCAGCACGTCACCCCCGCCCATGTGACCGTCACCGTCGACGCCGCCGACCCCCGGCTGGAGGCCGGCGTCCAACCGGCGCTTCTGGAACGGATCGTGAGCCCCCTGCTCGCCAACGCCCTGCGCTACGCCGCCTCGACCGTCACCCTGCACGCGGACCGCGACGACACCGGCCTGCGCATCTCCGTCACCGACGACGGCCCCGGCGTCCCACCCGCCTTCGCCCCGCACCTCTTCCAGCCCGGACGCCGCGCCGACCCGTCCGACGGACACACCGGAGCGGGCCTGGGACTGCCGCTCGCACGACGCCTGGCCCGCTCCGCCGGAGGCGAGGTCTCCTACGACCCCTACGACCACGTCCGTGGCCACGACCGACACCACCGACCCGCCCCCGGTGCGCACTTCGTGGTCAGACTGCCGTCCGGCTGACCGCGCCCGCCCGACGCCGCTCCCGGACACCGGCGTAACCGAGCCCGGAGCTGTCGGAGAGGAAGTCGCCCATGGAGGTGCGCTGACGAGGGTGCCGACCACGCTGGACCAGCACCGCCGCCGGCAGCACGCTCATCAGCGGCGACACACCGGTCAGGCCGAGCCCGGCCTTCTCGTTCAGCAAAGGACCTTGTTCCAGCGCGGCCGTGTTCGGCGGCGGGGAGGCGCGGACGCGCCCGTTGTCGTGTCCGATGTCATACGGCGACGCCGTCACCGCACACCTGAACTCATCCTGACCGTCCGGTGCCCGGGTGTCACAGCACCCTCGTCCGTACCAGCCCGCCCAGGACCAGCAGGCCCGGCACCAGCGGCACCCAGACCGTCAGCAGCCGGTACCCGATCACCACCGACACACTCTCCTGCGCCGAGGCCCCGGCCGCGGTCAGTGCCCAGGCGAGCGCCGCGTCCAGCGACCCGAGCCCGCCGGGAGTGGGCAGCAGTACGGCGGCGCTGCTCGCGGCGAGATACGCGAGCCCGACCTGGCCGACCGGCAGCGACAGATCGAGGGCCCGTACGACGGCGACCACGACTCCCGTGTGCAGCAGGGCGAACACCAGCGAACCGCCCCACAGAGCCGCCGCGCGGGCGGGGTTGGCGTGCACGGCGCGTACGTCGGCGACCGCACGGGCGGCCGCCCGCCGCAGCCGGGCCGGCTGTCCCGCGCGCCTCCCGATCAGGACGGCCACGGCCGCCGCGGCCAGCGCCGCCCCGGCGACCCCCGCCCCCACCAGCAGCCTCGTCCCGCCCACCGAGGGCACGCGCAGCACCCCCGGACAGGCCACGGCGAGCCCCGCGACCAGCCCCACCCGTACCACCGCTCCCGCCGCGCCCCTCACCGCCAGCGCCGTCGCCGCCCGTCCGGGGGCGAGGCCGCACCGCGTCAGGAACCGCAGATTGACGGCGCCCGCGCCCAACCCGGCGGGCAGCACATGGTTCGCCGCGGACGCCGCGAACTGGGCCGCCACCAGACGCCCGGCCGGCAGCGCCTCCCGCACCGCGCCCTGCAGGGCGAGCGCGGCGCCCGCCCATGTGAGTACGGCGAGCAGGGCGGCGAGGGACAGCCACCCCCGGTCCGCGACGACCAACTGATCGGCCCCGGCGTCGAGTACGGGCCAGTGCCGTACGGCGAGCCCGGCACCGGCCAGCACCACCACGGCCGCCACCAGGGTCTGCCACGGAGCACGTGCGCCCACGCCCACGGGCACGTCGACCGGTGCGCTCATCGGGACACCCTTTCCCTCACAACCGTCGGACAACAAGGGTGAGTTGCTGGACGCACTCCTGCCGGGTGCGCTTCTCGCGCCATGCGCTTCGCGTGCGGTGCCCGAGGGGGTGCTCACGCCCGTTTCCCCACGGCGACCGGCCCGAGATAGGCATACCCGTCCGGCAGCCGGTGCAGCCGCCACCCCCGCGCGTACGCCGGCGGATGGCCGGGGTCGGTCGTCAGCAGGGCCACGGGCACGCGCTGCGCCGTGCGGGTCAGCGCCGCGGCGGTGGTGTCGGCGTCGTGGCCGCCGGTGTGGGCCGAGCCGCAGCCGGCGTAGAAGGCGATCGGGACCGAGTCGCCGCCGGTGAGCAGGCACGGCGGGCGCATGCCGAGCCGGCGCAGGTCGTCGGCGGAGCGGGCCCAGACACGGTGTTCGGCCGTCGTGCGGGACACCGCGGTCTCCAGCACCGCCAGCTGCACCGCCAGATGCCCCGCCACCCCCACGGCCACCAGCGTCACCACGACCGGCCGCCAACGCCCCGCCGCCACGGCGACCAGCCGGAACAGGGCGTCCGCGACGGGGATCGCGAGGAGCGCGTAGGCGGGCAGCAGGAAGCGGGGCGCCGCGTAGCCGATGAGGAAGAGGTACGGCACCGCCGCCGACGCTGCGCAGGACAGCGGGAGCAGTGTCCGCAGGGTGCGCCGGGCCCGCACCGCGAGCACCAGCGCGGTGAGCGCGAGCAGCGGCAGCACGAACCACCAGGCGATGACCGGCGCGCTCGGTACCGCCCCCGTGCAGGGACGGCACAGCGCGCGCCCGCCGAGGCTGCGCAGCTGGTCGATCACCGCGTTGTGCAGGCCGAGACCGCCCTGGATGCGGGAGCCGGCCGAGAGCCGGGCGCTGAGGCCGCCGTAGCGGACGTACGCCTCGACGACCCACTCGGCCGCTCCCGCCGCGAGCCCGCCGAGGAGGGCGAGCAGCGGGCGCGGCCGCCGGTCCCGCAGGAGAAGCGCCAGCAGCGGGAGTACCACCCAGACGGCGTCCGTCGGCCGCATCCAGGCCATCAGCGCGGCGCCCGCGGCCATGCCCCACACGGGGCCGCGGCGGGCGCGGTCGGCGCGGGCGGTGAGCGCGAAGCCCACGGTGGCCAGCGCGCCCACGGCCACCCAGTAGTTGGGCATCACCTGAGGACCGTAGAAGAGGGTGATCCACAGGGACGCGAAGAGCGCGCCGCCGGCCGCGATCACCCGCACCGGGAACCGGCCGCGCCAGGCGCGCAGGGCCCAGAGCAGGCCGAGTCCGGCGAGGACCGCCAGACAGACCCGCAGCAGCGGGGTCGACGACGACCATGAGGTGATCGGGGCGACCAGCAGAGTGATGCCACGCGCGCGGGGTGCGCTGAAGAAGGCCGCCGGGGCGTGTCCGCTGACCTGGCTGACGTACACCGTCTCGTCCCAGCCGAGGCCCATCCCGGGCCGGACCAGGGCGAGTTGGAGGAGGGTGAACGCGCCCGCCACGGCCGCGAGCCACAGTGCGTCCGGGCGGCGGCGCCAGGGGGGACGGACGCGGGGCGGGTGCCCGTCGGGCAGCACGCGGGCGCGCCCGGTGGCGGGTGCTTGGTCTGGAGCCCTGGCCATCGTCCGGTCCGTCCGTCGTTCGGCCCTACAGGTTGTAGGGTTGGGGCCTGGGGTCACCCTACAACCTGTAGGTCGGGGCCGAGTGCGAGGCGGGTAAGGGCGGGGTGCGAGCCGGTGACCGGGGGCCCCTACGCGCCGTAAGGTGGTGGCCATGGCAGGCACGACCCCTCGCGGCAGGGCCGAGCGACGCAGCCCGGGCGAGCTGGAGAGCGAGGTCCTCGCCACTCTGTGGGCGACGGACCGTGCCCTCACCCCGGCCGAGATCCAGGCCGAACTCGGCGACGGACTCGCCTACAACACCGTCCACACCATCCTGCGGCGGCTCCACGACAAGAGCCTCGTCCTGCGCGACGCCGACGGCCGCCGCGGCGCCTACCGCCCCGCGAAGAACGCGGCCCAGATGACCGCCGAGGCCATGCACCAGGCCCTGGACCGGGGCCCGGACCCGATAGCGGCCCTGCAGCAGTTCGTCACCGGCCTGAGTCCGGAGGAGGAGAGCGCGCTGCGGGAGCTGCTGGGGGAGGCGGAGCCGGAGGCGTGAGGGGGCCGGGCGGTCCGGGCGTACGACGGTCGCCCACCCGGTCGAACGCTGGGCCGACGAACAGGCGGCAGCCCAGGTGGGCCCTGGCAGGCGAGCCTCAGACGGGTGTCTCCGGCCGGTCCGGCTTCTCGCGCACTCCTCGCCGCGCCACCACTCCCGCCCCGCCCACCAGGAGCACCGCCAGCGCCGCGTACCCGTACGTCAGGGTCGCCACCGTGGCGACCGCGGCCACCAGCAACGGGCCGCCCGCGTCGCCGAGTTCGCGTCCGAGTTCGGCCGCGCCCATGGTCTGGCCGAGCCGCTCCTTCGGAGTGGAGGAGGCGAGGGCCGCGAAGCCCAGCGGGGTGATCAGTCCCGTGCCGACGCCGATGAGAGCCGCGGCGAGCAGGACGCCCGCCGGCCCGGGCAGCGTCGCGCAGGCCGTCCCCGCCGCGGAGAGCAGCAGCCCGGCGGTGAGCCCGGTGCGCGTGCCGAGCCGCCCCGCGTCCAGCGCACGCCCGGCATGCGGCTGTACGACCGCCGCGCACGCGGCCAGCACCGACACCGCGGCCCCCGTCGCCACCGTCCCGAACCCCGCCGCCCGGCCGGACACCGGCAGGAACCCCACCCCCACCGACAGCGCCGCCGTCGCGCCGGCGAGCGCGGCCGTCGGCACGAGAAACGCCGGGTCCGCCAGCCGCCGCGCCAGGTCCAGCACGGTCTGCCGGGCACGGGGGAGCGGCGGTACGACGGGTACGGCGGCCCACGCCCACACTGCGACCCCCGCACCCAGCACCGCCAGCACCGTGAACAGCAGCCGCAGCCCGCCCGCCCACACCAGCACCCCGCCCAGCAGCGGGCCCAGCGTGTACCCGATCGACTTGTAGAAGCCGTAACTACCGAACGCCCGCCCCTGCTTCGCCGCCGGATTGAGCCGGGACACCAGCGCGGAGGCGGCCGGTGAGAACGCTGAGGCCGCCGCCCCCTGCCCCAGCCGGGCCGCCCACAGCCACCCCGGGCTGCCCGCGAGGACGTACACCGAGGACGCGAGCGCGAACGCCACCAGCCCGCCGAGCAGCACCGGCCGCGCGCCGACGCGGTCGGCCAGCGTGCCGAAGACGGGTTTGAGCAGTACTTCCGCACCGTCGTAGAGCGCGAGCAGTCCACCCAGGACGAGCAGCGAGGTCACGGTGTCGTGCCCGGCGGCACCGAGGTTCGCGGCGATGCCGTGGGCTCCGAACGCGGTGGTGAACCCGGCGGCGTACAGAGGCCACATCCGAGCTCGCGCGGGGTCACTCCCCGGCGTCACTGATCCCCAGCCGCAGATGCTCGACGTGGTAGACGGCCTGGTCGAGGAGTTCGGCGACATGGTGGTCGTGCAGCGCGTACACCACCGACCGCCCGCGCCGCTCGCCGACGACCAGCCCCAGGTTCCGCAGCAGCCGCAACTGGTGCGAGCACGCGGACTGCTCCATGCCCACCTCGGCCGCCAACTCGGTCGCGGGCAGCGGGCCTTCGCGCAGCCGCGCGAGGATCAGCAGCCGGGAGGGAGTCGACAGGGCCTGGAGCGTGGTGGCCACCTTGGCGACGTTGGCCGCGTCCAGACGCACGCGCTCGGCGGTGTCCTGCGCGGTGGTGGCGGCTCCATGACCCATACGGGCATCCTACCCACCGGCCATGAACAGGTGAACGACCGTTCATACGCCCTGGTGGTTCCCCGAGGTGATCCGTGCCGTGATCCGCGCCGTCGCAGGACAGCCCACCGTGATGTCGGATTCTCGCCAGCCGCGACTTCCTCCCGTCGCCGATGCTGGACTCATGCAGAACGGGATGCACACCGACCGAGAGCGCTGCGTACGGGCCGTGAAGTCCAAGGACGCCCGCTTCGACGGATGGTTCTTCACGGCCGTCCTGACCACCCGGATCTACTGCCGGCCCAGCTGCCCGGTCGTACCGCCCAAGCCCGGGAACATGACCTTCTACCCGAGCGCGGCCGCCTGCCAGCAGGCCGGCTTCCGGGCCTGCAAGCGCTGCCGGCCCGACACCAGCCCCGGCTCCCCGGAGTGGAACCAGCGCGCCGATCTGGTGGCCCGCGCGATGCGGCTGATCGCCGACGGCATCGTGGACCGCGAGGGCGTCCCCGGCCTCGCCGCCCGCCTCGGCTACAGCACCCGGCAGATCGAACGCCAGCTCCTGGCCGAACTCGGCGCGGGCCCGCTGGCCCTGGCCCGCGCCCAACGCGCCCAGACCGCACGCCTGTTGATCGAGACGACCCCGCTGCCGATGGCGGAGATCGCCTTCGCCGCCGGCTTCTCCTCCATCCGCACCTTCAACGACACCGTCCGCGAGGTCTTCGCCCTCGCCCCGAGCGAACTACGGGCCCGACTGCCGAAGGGGAGCCGTCCGGCGTCCGGCCCACGGATGCCGACCGACCACACCATGCCGACCGCACCCGGTGGGGGAACCGGCGGCGCCTCCGGGGACTTGGGTGCGGGGAACCCCGGTACCCCGGGGACCCTCTCGCTCCGGCTCCCCTTCCGTGCGCCGCTCAACCCCGACAACCTCTTCGGCCACCTCGCCGCGACCGCCGTACCCGGCGTCGAGGAGTGGCGCGACGGTGCCTACCGCCGGACCCTCCGCCTCCCCTACGGCCATGGCATCGCGGCCCTCACCCCCGCGGCCGATCACATCGCCTGCCGCCTCACCCTCAGCGACCTGCGCGATCTGCCGGTCGCCATCAGCCGCTGCCGCCGCATGCTCGACCTGGACGCCGACCCCGTCGCGATCGACGACCAGCTGCACGCCGACCCGGTGCTGGCCCCGCTGGTCGACAAGGCACCCGGCCGACGTGTCCCGCGCACGGTCGACGAGGCGGAGTTCGCCGTACGGGCCGTCCTCGGCCAGCAGGTCTCCACGGCGGCGGCCCGCACCCACGCGGCCCGACTGGTCACGGCGTACGGCGACCCGGTGGACGATCAGGAGGGCGGCCTCACCCACCTCTTCCCCACCCCCGAGGCCCTGGCCGCCGTAAACCCCGAGTCCCTGGCGATGCCCCGCACCCGCCGCGCCACCTTCACCACGCTGGTCACTCAACTGGCCTCCGGCTCGCTCCACTTGGGCCCGGAGAGTGACTGGCAGGAGACCCGCGCCCGCCTCCTCGCCCTCCCCGGCTTCGGCCCCTGGACGGTCGACGTCATCGCCATGCGGGCCCTCGGCGACCCGGACGCCTTCCTCCCCACCGATCTCGGAATCCGTTACTCGGCCGAGGAGTTGGGACTCCCCGCCACCCCGGCGGCCCTCACCGCCCGCGCCGCGGCCTGGCGCCCCTGGCGGGCGTACGCCGTCCAGTACCTGTGGGCGACCGGCAGCCACCCGATCAACTTCCTTCCCGTATAAGGACGTTCATGAAGCAGCACACCGTGACCGACAGCCCGTACGGACTCCTCACCCTCGTGGCCGAGGACGGAGTCCTGTGCGGCCTCTACATGACCGACCAGCGCCACCGTCCGGCGGAGGAGACATTCGGAGCCAGGGACGACACCCTCTTCGCCGAGGCCGAGGAACAGCTGCGGGCCTACTTCTCGGGCGAGTTGAAGGAGTTCACCCTCGAACTGCGCCTGAACGGCACCGCGTTCCAGCGCACGGTCTGGGACCAACTCCGCAGGATCCCCTACGGCGAGACCCGTACCTACGGCGAACTCGCCGGGGCCCTCGGCAACCCGTCCGCCTCCCGCGCGGTCGGCCTCGCCAACGGCAGGAACCCGATCGGCATCATCGTGCCCTGCCACCGGGTGGTCGGCGCCGACGGCGGCCTCACGGGCTACGGCGGCGGCCTGGCCCGCAAACAGCGCCTGCTCGACTTCGAGAGCGGAACCGCGCTGTTCTGACCGGGATGCTAGAGCGGGAGGCGGACGGGCCCGCCGGAGTCTAGGAGCGGCTCTCCTCAGCCAGCCGATGCGTGAGCCGGGGCAGTGCCGTGCCGATCGGTTCGCGGATGAGTTCATCGGCGCGGTCGTCGTACGGGGTCGGCTCGGCGTTGACGATCACGAGCCGCGCGCCATGATCGGCGGCGACCCCGGCGAGCCCCGCCGCCGGCTGGACCTGCAGACTGCTCCCCACGGCGATGAACACCTGACAGGCCTTGCTGATGGCGACCGCCTCGCCGAGCACGACGGGGTCGAGTCGCTCGCCGAACATCACGGTCGCCGACTTCAGGATCCCGCCGCACTCCAGACACGGCGGATCGTCCTCGCCGGCCTCCACCCGGGCGAGGGCGTCCTCCATCGGCACGCGCGCATGGCACTCGGTGCAGACGACACTCCGTGCGCTGCCGTGCAGTTCGAGCACCTTGCGCGTCGGCATCCCGGCGAGCTGGTGCAGTCCGTCGACGTTCTGCGTGATCACCCGGACCGGCACCCCGGACCGTTCGAGGTCGGCCACGGCGAGGTGCGCCGCGTTCGGTTCGGCGTGCAGCGTCCGGTTCTTGCGCCGCATCTGCCAGGACCGCCGACGGATCTCCGGATCCCCCATGTAGTACTCGTACGTGACGAGCTTCTCGGCCTCGGGATCCTTCCGCCACAGCCCGTTGGGCCCGCGATAGTCGGGGATCCCCGAATCGGTGGAGATACCGGCACCGCTCAGGATGGCGACGAGGGGCTTGGTCATGGTGCCGAGGGTAGGGCGGGGGATACGGGGCGGCCAGCGGATATCCGCGCGGGCGACCGCCAGGGCGTCGTGCCCGTGTCAGCCGACCCGCTTGCCGTTCTCCAGCTCCGCCGTCCCCGAGCCCTCCGCGAGAACGTCCAGGGCCGCCAGGACCCGGGGGCCGAGGGTGCCCAGGAGGTAGTCGGCGAGGTCCTCGCGGGGGACCAGACGCCAGGAGAGGAGCTCCTCCTCCTGGAGGCGGATCGCCTTGAGGTCGTCCTCGGTGAGGACGCCGCCGTCGTAGAGGTACGCCACCAGCGGCGGCCAGCCCGGCCGGTACACCCAGTCCACCGCGAGGAGGCGGCCGAGTTCGCGGTCGAGGCCGATCTCCTCGAGCGTCTCGCGGTGGGCGCCCCGGCGTGGGGTCTCACCGTCGTCCGACTCGATCGTGCCGCCCGGAAGGGCCCAGCCCTCACGGTAGTTGGGCTCGACGAGCAGCACCCGCCCCTCGGCGTCCCGGAAGAGGGCGGCGGCACCGGAGAGGACACGGGGCAGCCCCGCGATGTACGTGGCGAAGTCCTGGCTGGAGGTCATCCAGGAAGAGTAACCAGATTCCCCGGACCTTCAGCTCCGGCCTTTCAGCTCGGAGCCTCATGCACGACCCCCACCCGGCCGTCCCGCTCCCACCCTCTCACCCGTCCACCCCCACCAACCGCACAGTCCGTTCCGCCAGTTCGGTTATCCGGGAGTTGTCGAAGCCGAAGACCGCGCTGCGGACGGTGTTCTCCAGGGGGGCCGTCCACTGGGGTGGGATCGCGGTGGCGCCGGTGAGGACGCCGGCCACCGAGCCGGCCGTGGCGCCGTTGGAGTCGGTGTCCAGGCCGCCGCGGACGGTGAGGGTGATGGTGCGGGTGAAGTCGCCGTCGCCGTAGAGCAGCCCGGCCGTCAGCACCGCCGCGTTCGGGATCGTGTGGATCCAGCCGAGGCCCGTGGTCTCCTCGGTCACCGTCGTCAAGGTGTCCTCCCAGGTCATCCGGGTGTCGTGGAGGGACACGACCCGGCGGACCGTGCGCGCGAGGCGGCTGCTCGCCGGGATGACGGCCAGGGCCTCGTCCACCGCGTGCCGCACCGTCGGCGCCGTGAACGCCGCGGCGATCAGCGCCGCCGCCCACATCGCGCCGTACACGCCGTTGCCGGTGTGCGACAGCACCGCGTCCCGGCGGGCCAGGGAGGCGGCGCGGCGCGGGACGCCGGGGCAGGTCCAGCCGTAGATGTCGGCGCGGATCAGGGCGCCGATCCACTCCTGGTACGGGTTGTCGTAGGTGGCGGTGAGCGGTGGCTTCAGGCCGTTGGCGAGATTGCGGTACGCCGCCCGTTCCGCCGTGAACGTCTGCAGATACGGCAGTCTCACCAGCCACAGGTCGCCGACCTGCTCGGTGCTGAAGCCGAAGCCGTGGGTCTCCAGGAGATCGAGGCCGAGGATGGCGTAGTCGACGTCGTCGTCGCGGCAGCTGCCGTGGATGCGGCCGCGCACGCACCGGCGCCACTCGGGGCGCAGCTCGAAGCCGTCGCTCTCCTCGGCGGGCTCGGGCAGATAGTCGGTCAGGGGCAGGGCGGCGGCCTGCCGCAGATAGCGGTCGATCCGGTCCCGCGTCCACAGGTCGCCCTGCTCGACCGGCTTGCCGAGCATGTTGCCCGCGATCCGGCCCAGCCAGCCTCCGAGGACGCGGTCGGCGAGCTCTGGCTCAGTACCCACAGGGGTCATAGGAACGGTTTAGCCGATTACGGCGGTGGCTGCGAGGGGGCCGGCTGTCCGCACAGGCGCTTCCCAGGGCGCTCGTACCTTGCTCCCACGCCGTTCTCAGCCTCCGGGCAGCGCATGGCGGCGGGGACGTCCGCCGGTTAAGGTCGCAACGGCGCGACTGGCCTTGACGTGCGAGAGGCCCGGAGAGCAAGGGGAACATCAGGTGACACAGCGCGTGCTCATCGCCGCGGACAAGTTCAAGGGGTCGCTGACGGCCGTGCAGGTCGCCGAGCGGGTGACGGCGGGACTGCGCCGGGTCGTACCGGAGGTGGAGGTCGAGGCGCTGCCGGTGGCCGACGGCGGCGACGGCACCGTCGACGCGGCGGTCGCGGCCGGTTTCGAGCGGCGGGAGGTGCGCGTCGCCGGGCCCCTCGGGCACGAGGTGACGGCCGCCTTCGCGCTGCGCGGCGAGACGGCCGTGGTGGAGATGGCCGAGGCGAGCGGGCTGCAGCGCCTGCCGGCGGGTGTCTTCGCGCCGCTCACCGCCTCTACGTACGGTTCCGGAGAGCTGCTGCGGGCGGCCTTGGACGCGGGTGCCCGCACCATCGTCTTCGGCGTCGGCGGCAGCGCCACGACCGACGGCGGTGCCGGGATGCTGTCCGCGCTGGGCGCGCGGTTCCTGGACGCGGACGGCGAGCCGGTTGCCCCGGGCGGCGGTGGCCTCGCCGAGCTGGCGCGTGCCGACCTCACCGGACTCGACCCGCGGCTCGCCTCCGTCGAACTGATCCTGGCCAGCGACGTCGACAACCCACTGACCGGCCCGAAGGGCGCCCCGGTCGTGTACGGCCCGCAGAAGGGCGCCTCCCCGGACGACGTGGAGATCCTGGACGCGGCCCTCGCCCACTTCGCGAAGGCGCTGGAGGAGCCGCTCGGCCCCGAGGCGGCCAAGTACGCGGCCTCCCCGGGCGCGGGCGCCGCGGGCGGCATCGGCTACGGCGCCCTGCTGCTCGGCGCCCGGTTCCGCCCCGGTATCGAGGTCATGCTGGAGGTGCTGGGCTTCGCGCCGGCGCTGCGGTGGGCCTCGCTGGTGATCACGGGCGAGGGCTCCCTGGACGAGCAGACCCTGCACGGCAAGGCCCCCGCGGGTGTCGCCGCGGCGGCCCGGGCGGCCGACAAGGAGGTCATCGCGGTGTGCGGACGCCTCGCACTGCCGCCGGAGGCGCTGGGCCGGGCGGGCATCCGGCGGGCGTATCCGCTCACCCAGGTGGAGCCGGACGTGGTGAAGTGCATCGCGGACGCGGGGCCGATCCTGGAGCGGGTGGCGGAGCAGATCGCGCGGGACTTCCTCACCTGAGGGTGCGCCCCCCGGCAACGCGAAGGGCCCCGAACCGATCCGGTTCGGGGCCCTTCACCGTCGTAGGACATCCGCTACGGCAGCTGTGCCGCCCTTGCCTCGCGGCGGTTGTCGCGGAAGTTGTTCACCCGGCGGGCCGTGGCGAACAGCGGGATCACCGCGCCGGTGACCAGCTGGAGCGCGCAGCCCGTCTGGAGGAGGAGCTGGCCGCTGGGGGCGTCGAAGGCCCAGGCGGCCAGGAGGCCCATGGACACGACGATCCAGGACAGCATGGCCACCGCGAGGCGGCCCCGCGGCTTCGGGTACTCCACGCGGCTGACCATCAGCCAGGCGGTGCCCACGATGGCGAGGAGCGTCGCCACGAAGGGAAGCTCCAGCAGGACGATCGAGACGACCGTCAGGGCGCCGAAGGGCGAGGGCATCCCCTGGAACATGCCGTTCGGGACCGTCACGCAGGAGAAGCGCGCGAGACGGAGCACGACCGCCAGGAGCACCACGATCGCCCCCACCGCGGCCACTCTCTGGTGCGCGTCGTCCGCGACCATGCCGTAGACGAGGACGAAGTACGCCGGCGCCAGACCGAAGCTGATCAGGTCCGAGAGGTTGTCCAGCTCCGCGCCCATGGGGGAGGAGCGCAGCTTGCGCGCGACCAGGCCGTCGAAGAGGTCGAAGACCGCCGCGCACAGCATCAGGATGACCGCGGTCGCCGCGCTGTGGCGGGCCATGCCGGTCTCCTGGTCACCCGTGAGGTGCGGGATCAGGATGCCCGTGGTGGTGAAGTACACCGCCATGAAGCCGCACGTCGCGTTGCCCAGGGTGAGGGTGTCCGCTATCGAGAGGCGGAGAGAAAGAGGCATCTCCTCCTCTTCGTCGACCTCGTCGGCCTCGGGCACCCAGCCCGCCTGGGTATCAGGATCAATCACGGTCAATGCGAGTCACCCCAGCCACGGTCTTCTGACCGACCTCGACCGCGACCTCCACGCCCTCGGGCAGGTAGATGTCGACGCGCGAGCCGAAGCGGATCAGACCGATGCGGTCGCCCTGCTCGACCTTCGTGCCCCGCGGGATGTAGGGGACGATGCGACGGGCCACCGCGCCGGCGATCTGGATCATCTCGATGTCGCCGAGTTCGGTGTCGAAGTGCCAGACTACGCGCTCGTTGTTCTCGCTCTCCTTGTTGAACGCCGGAACGAAGCCACCGGGGATGTGCTCGACCGACGTCACCTCACCCGAGAGGGGCGCGCGGTTGACGTGGACGTTGAGCGGGCTCATGAAGATCGCGACGCGGGTGCGGCCGTCCTTCCACGGCATGATGCTCTGCACCACACCGTCGGCGGGCGAGATGACCCTGCCCTGGGCGATCTCGCGCTCGGGGTCGCGGAAGAACCACAGCATGCCCGCCGCGAGCGCGGTGGCGGGCACGGCCACGGCCCTGGCGGCGCCGGAGCGGCGCGCACGGGCCAGGCTGAGGGCTGCGGTGGCGACGGTCGGGAGGAGCCACGGCGATGCTCCGCGCGCGAGGCGTACGCCGGCCCGGCTGTCGCGAGGTGCAGAGGTTTGGCTGTGGGGCATGGATGACCTTCGTAGCGGATGATGCCGCGCTGTAACGGGGGACGGCGGCTTTCCGGGGATCGTACCGGTCGACGGCCACAACTGGGCAAGCCAGGAAGCCGAGTCGGCGTCCGAAGAGTGTCTACGGGGTGTGACCTTCTTCTCCAAGAAAACACCCCGTATCCGGACATCTAGCCCTGGAATCGATACTCTTCGAGCAGCCTGCGACCGATGATCATTTTTTGGATCTCGGCGGTACCTTCACCGATGAGGAGCATCGGTGCCTCACGGTAGAGACGCTCGATCTCGTACTCCTTGGAGAAGCCGTAACCACCGTGGATCCGGAAGGCGTCCTCCACGACCTCCTTGCAGTACTCGGAGGCGAGGTACTTCGCCATGCCGGCCTCAAGGTCGTTTCGTTCCCCGGAGTCCTTTTTGCGTGCGGCGTTGACCATCATCGCATGAGCGGCCTCGACCTTGGTAGCCATCTCCGCCAGCTTGAACTGGATGGCCTGGTGCTGGGCGATCGCCTTGCCGAAAGTATGACGCTGCTGGGCGTACTGGACGCCGAGTTCGAAGGCGCGCTGGGCGACACCGCAGCCGCGGGCCGCCACATTGACGCGTCCCACCTCGACGCCGTCCATCATTTGGTAAAAACCTCGGCCCGTTTCGCCGCCGAGTACCCGGTTGGCCGGAATCCGCAGGCCGTCCATGATCAGCTCGGTGGTGTCGACGCCCTTGTAGCCCATCTTGTCGATCTTCCCGGGGATGGTGAGGCCGGGGCGGACCTCTCCGAAACCGGGCTCCTTCTCCACCAGGAAGGTCGTCATCGACTTGTGGGGCGCGGTGCCCTCGGGGTGTCCTTCATCACTTCGGACGAGTACGGCGACCAGACTTGACGTGCCACCGTTCGTCAGCCACATCTTCTGGCCGTTCAGGACGTATTCGTCACCGTCCCTGACCGCCTTGGAGGTGATCGCGGACACGTCGGAGCCCAGGCCCGGCTCCGACATCGAGAAGGCACCCCGGATGTCGCCGGCCGCCATGCGCGGCAGGAAGTGGTCCTTCTGCTCCTGCGTGCCGTGCTGCTTGAGCATGTACGCCACGATGAAGTGGGTGTTGATGATGCCGGAGACCGACATCCAGCCACGGGCGATCTCCTCCACGCACAGGGCGTAGGTGAGCAGCGACTCGCCCAGGCCCCCGTACTCCTCGGGGATCATCAGGCCGAACAGGCCCAACTCCTTGAGGCCGTCGACGATCGCCTGCGGGTACTCGTCGCGGTGCTCCAGCTCGGTCGCGACCGGGATGATCTCCTTGTCCACGAAGTCGCGGACCGTGGAGAGGATTTCCTGCTGGATGTCGGTCAGACCGGCGGTCTGGGCGAGGCGCGCCATGGTGCTCAGCCCTCCTGAAGTTCCGGGCGCCCGGGCTGCTCGCCGCCGCGCTCCTTGATGTACGTCTCGGTCGGCACCATCACCTTGCGGCGGAAGACACAGACCAGCGTGCCGTCCTGCTTGTAGCCCTTGGTCTCGACGTAGACGATCCCGCGGTCGTTCTTCGACTTGGAGGGCCACTTGTCGAGCACGGTCGTCTGGCCGTAGATCGTGTCGCCGTGGAAGGTCGGCGCCACGTGCTTGAGCGACTCGATCTCCAGGTTGGCGATCGCCTTGCCGGAGATGTCCGGCACGCTCATGCCGAGCAGCAGGGAGTAGATGTAGTTGCCGACGACGACGTTCTTGCCGAAGTCCGTCGTCTTCTCGGCGTAGTTGGTGTCCATGTGGAGCGGGTGGTGGTTCATGGTGAGGAGACAGAACAGATGGTCGTCGTACTCCGTGACCGTCTTGCCCGGCCAGTGCTTGTACGTCGCCCCGACCTCGAACTCCTCGTAGGTGCGTCCGAACTGCATCGCGCTCAGCCCTCCGGGATCTCGAACTTCGACGTGCGCTGCATACCGGCCGCCCGTCCCTTGCCGGAGATGACCAGCGCCATCTTGCGGCTGGCCTCGTCGATCATCTCGTCGCCGAGCATCGCCGAGCCCTTCTTGCCGCCCGCCTCGGAGGTGTAGTAGTCGTACGCGTCCAGGATCAGCTCGGCGTGGTCGTAGTCCTCCTGGGAGGGCGAGAAGATCTCGTTGGACGCCTCGACCTGGCCCGGGTGCAGCACCCACTTGCCGTCGAAGCCGAGCGCGGCGGCGCGCCGCGCGACCTCGCGGTAGCCGTCGATGTTGCGGATCTGGAGGTAGGGGCCGTCGATCGCCTGGAGGTTGTTGGCGCGGGCGGCCATCAGGATCTTCATCAGGATGTAGTGGTAGGCGTCCGCCGGGTAGCCGGGCGGCTGCTCGCCCACGACCAGCGACTTCATGTTGATCGACGCCATGAAGTCGGCCGGGCCGAAGATGATCGTCTCGACGCGCTGGGAGGCCGTCGCGATCTCGTTGACGTTGTTCAGGCCCTGCGCGTTCTCGATCTGCGCCTCGATGCCGATCTTTCCGACCTCGAAGCCCATCGTCTTCTCGATCTGCGTCAGCAGCAGGTCCAGGGCGACGACCTGCTGGGCCGTCTGGACCTTCGGCAGCATGATGCAGTCGAGGTTGTGGCCGGCGCCCTCGACCACGGTCACGACATCGCGGTACGTCCACTCGGTCGTCCAGTCGTTGACGCGCACGACCCTCGTCTTGCCGGTCCAGTCGCCCTCGTTGAGGAACTTGACGATGGTGTGCCGCGCCTCGGGCTTGGCGAGCGGCGCGCACGCGTCCTCCAGGTCGAGGAAGACCTGGTCGGCCGGGAGGCCCTGCGCCTTCTCCAGGAAGCGGGGGTTGCTTCCGGGGACCGCGAGGCAGGAGCGCCGCGGACGCAGACGGTTGACGGGCGTGGTCATACGGGGACCTCCAGGGGGTCGAGCTTGTTCGCTTTCCGGATCTCGTCGACGATGCGGCCGATGATCCCGGTGATGTCGAAGTCCTTCGGGGTGAAGACCGCGGCCACGCCCGCAGCCCTGAGCTGTTCGGCGTCACCATGGGGGATGATCCCACCGGCGATGACGGGTATATCTGTGGCACCGGCCACACGGAGCCGTTCCAGGACGTCCGGCACCAGCTGGGCGTGCGAGCCGGAGAGGATCGACAGGCCGACCGCGTGCACGTCCTCGGCGAGGGCCGCGTCCACGATCTGCTCCGGCGTCAGACGGATGCCCTGGTAGACCACCTCGAAGCCGGCGTCGCGGGCCCGCACGGCGATCTGCTCGGCGCCGTTGGAGTGCCCGTCCAGGCCCGGCTTGCCGACCAGGAAGCGGAGCTTGCCGACGCCGAGGTCACGGGCGGTGGCGTCCACGGTGCGACGCACCTCACTCAGCGCCGAGCCCTCCGCGGCGGCGATGGCCACCGGTGCGGACGACACTCCCGTGGGCGCCCGGAACTCCCCGAACACCTCACGCAGGGCCCCGGCCCACTCGCCGGTCGTGACCCCGGCCCGGGCGCACTCCAGGGTGGCCTCCATGAGGTTGTCGGTGCCCTTGGCGGCCTCCTTCAGCCGCTCCAGCGCCTTGCACGGGCGGGGGTGGTTGAAGGGCGGTTGGTACCGGGTGTCGCGCCAGTGTTGCAGGGACGCGACGACGCGGGCCTCGACGGCCGGATCGACCGTCTGGATCGCCGTGTCGAGGTCGGCGGTGAGCGGGTTGGGCTCGGTCGTCTCGAAGATGTTGACGCCGACGATCTTCTCCTGGCCGGACTCGATACGCGCCCGCCGCTCGGCGTGGGAGGAGACGAGCTGCGACTTGAGGTAGCCGGACTCCACGGCGGCCATCGCGCCGCCCATCTCCTGGATCCGCTCGATCTCGGCGAGCGACTCCTCGACGAGCCCGCTGACCTTCGCCTCGATGACGTGCGAGCCCTCGAAGATGTCCGCGTACTCCAGCAGGTCGCTCTCGTAGGCGAGCACCTGCTGCATCCGCAGCGACCACTGCTGGTCCCAGGGGCGGGGCAGGCCGAGGGCCTCGTTCCAGGCGGGAAGCTGCACGGCACGCGCGCGTGCGTCCTTCGACAGCGTCACGGCCAGCATCTCCAGCACGATCCGCTGGACGTTGTTCTCCGGCTGCGCCTCGGTCAGGCCCAGGGAGTTGACCTGGACGCCGTACCGGAAGCGGCGCTGCTTGGGGTTCTCGATGCCGTAGCGCTCGCGCGTGACCTTGTCCCAGATCCGCCCGAACGCCCGCATCTTGCACATCTCCTCGATGAAGCGGACACCCGCGTTCACGAAGAAGGAGATACGGGCCACGACGTCCCCGAACTTCTCGGTGGGGACCTGCCCCGAGTCGCGTACGGCATCGAGAACCGCGATCGCGGTGGACATCGCGTACGCGATCTCCTGGACCGGTGTGGCGCCCGCCTCCTGCAGGTGGTAGCTGCAGATGTTGATCGGGTTCCACTTCGGTATGTGGGAGACCGTGTACGCGATCATGTCCGTCGTCAGCCGGAGTGAGGGCCCCGGCGGGAAGACATGGGTTCCCCGCGACAGGTATTCCTTGACGATGTCGTTCTGGGTCGTGCCCTGGAGCCGGGTGATGTCCGCACCCTGCTCCTCGGCGACGACCTGGTAGAGCGCCAGCAGCCACATGGCGGTGGCGTTGATCGTCATCGAGGTGTTCATCTGCTCCAGGGGGATGTCCTGGAACAGCCGGCGCATGTCACCGAGGTGCGCCACCGGCACACCGACCCGCCCGACCTCGCCGCGGGCGAGGATGTGGTCGGAGTCGTAGCCGGTCTGGGTCGGCAGGTCGAACGCGACCGACAGACCGGTCTGGCCCTTGGCGAGGTTGCGCCGGTACAGCTCGTTGGACGCCTCGGCCGTGGAGTGGCCGGCGTACGTGCGCATGAGCCACGGCCGGTCCTTCTCCCGCACGCCTTCGGCGGGCTGACGCTCAGTCATCATTGACCCCGGGTGTCTCAGATGTTGCGGAAGCGGTTGATGGCGTCGATGTGCTGGGCGCGCATCTCCTCGTCGCGCACGCCGAGGCCCTCCTCGGGGGCGAGGCACAGCACGCCGACCTTGCCCTGGTGGAGGTTGCGGTGCACGTCGTACGCGGCCTGGCCGGTCTCCTCCAGGGAGTACGTCCTGGACAGGGTCGGGTGGATCTTGCCCTTCGCGATGAGCCGGTTGGCCTCCCAGGCCTCGCGGTAGTTGGCGAAGTGCGAGCCGATGATCCGCTTCAGGGACATCCACAGGTAGCGGTTGTCGTACTCGTGCATATAGCCCGAGGTGGAGGCGCAGGTGGTGATGGTGCCGCCCTTGCGGGTGACGAAGACACTCGCGCCGAAGGTCTCGCGGCCGGGGTGCTCGAAGACGATGTCGATGTCCTCGCCGCCGGTCAGCTCGCGGATGCGCTTGCCGAAGCGCTTCCACTCCTTGGGGTCCTGGGTCTGCTCGTCCTTCCAGAACCTGTAGCCCTCGGCGTTGCGGTCGATGATCGCGTCGGCGCCCATCGAGCGGCAGATGTCCGCCTTCTGCTCGCTGGAGACGACACAGATCGGGTTGGCGCCGCCGGCGAGCGCGAACTGGGTGGCGTAGGAGCCGAGTCCGCCGCTCGCGCCCCAGATCAGGACGTTGTCGCCCTGCTTCATGGCGGCGCCGTTGCGGGAGACCAGCTGCCGGTAGGCGGTCGAGTTCACGAGCCCGGGAGCGGCGGCCTCCTCCCAGCTCAGATGGCCCGGCTTCGGCATCAGCTGGTTGGACTTGACGAGCGCGATCTCGGCGAGGCCGCCGAAGTTGGTCTCGAAGCCCCAGATCCGCTGCTCGGGGTCGAGCATGGTGTCGTTGTGGCCGTCGCTGGACTCCAGCTCGACCGACAGACAGTGCGCGACGACCTCGTCACCGGGCTTCCAGGCGTTGACGCCCGGGCCGGTGCGCAGGACGACGCCCGCGAGGTCGGAGCCGATGATGTGGTACGGCAGGTCGTGCCGCTTGGCCAGCTCGTTGGTGCGCCCGTAGCGCTCCAGGAAGCCGAAGGTGGACAGCGGCTCGAAGATCGAGGTCCACACCGAGTTGTAGTTGACACTCGATGCCATGACGGCGACCAGGGCCTCGCCCGGGCCGAGTTCCGGCAGCGGGACGTCGTCCAGGTGGATCGACTTGCGCGGGTCCTTGTCGCGGGTCTCCAGCCCCGCGAACATCTCCGTCTCGTCCTTGTGCACGGTGATCGCGCGATATGACTCGGGGAGCGGCAGAGCGGCGAAGTCGGCCGGTGTCGAGTCGGTCGACTGGATCGCGTCCAGGATGTCCTTCACGGTCACGGTGTTGCCTCCGGCGATGCGCACCCTGAGGGAGGGGTGCTGAGGGTTACGTCGGTGTGCTGCTGGGAGTTCGGGAAGTGCCGTCGGTTCGGCGGGTGATGCTGTCGGCAGCGCTTTGTGGCGCGGGAGGTTGCCTGTGACGCAGGCGTTCGGGCGCGCAGGCGGTGGGCCTGCCGGGACAGCCCGGACACCATCAACGTATGACACCGCGTGTCAGGTGACAAGGCACTGAGTGCCAGAGATTGCTCTCAGGTGAAATCTTTACGTAACAAATGAGCGATGATCGATCGAACGTCCAGGGAAATCTGCTCAAAAACCGACGACGACATGCCAAAACGGCCACCCCGGGGGGTGGCCGTCATCACAGGGGCGGTCAGCCGCTCAGCGCTCCTTGAGCGCCTGCTCGATGGTCCGCATGACCTCGTCCAGAGGGGCGTCGGTACGGGCGACCGTGACCAGCACCTCACCATGGGCGGAGACCGTCGCGGGCGTGCCCGACGGCGTGGGCGGGGTCGGACGTCCCGCCCCGATGCCCGTCCCGAACGTCTTCTGCACGATCGCGAACGCGTGGTCGAGCTGCGCCTCCACGTCGCCCTGGCCGCCCGCCCGCAGCCAGCGTCTGAGGACGTGGTTGTGGGCGGTGACGACCGCGGACGCGGCGACCTCCGCCAGCAACGGGTCGTCGTTGGCGTCGTCGTCGTGCGCGTGCTCGTCGAAGTGGCCGAGGAGATAGCGGGTGAAGAGGCGCTCGTAGCGGGCCACCGACGCGATCTCCGCCTCGCGCAGGGTGGGCACCTCGCGTGTGAGCTTGTAGCGGGCGACCGAGATCTCCGGCCGGGCCGCGTACATCCGCATCACTTCCTTGATGCCCCGGCACACCGTGTCGAGCGGATGCTCGTGCGGGGGAGCCGCGTTGAGCACGGCCTCCGCGCGGATCAGCGTGTCGTCGTGATCGGGGAAGATCGCCTCTTCCTTGGAGCGGAAATGACGGAAGAAGGTGCGGCGCGCGACCCCGGCCGCGGCGGCGATCTCGTCGACGGTGGTCGCCTCGTACCCCTTGGTCGCGAACAGCTCCATCGCCGCGGCCGCCAGTTCTCGGCGCATCTTGAGCCGCTGGGCGGCGGCGCGACTGCCCGCGGCACTTTCCGGTGCGTCGGTCGTGGCTGGTGTACGTGAGGACCTGGCGGGCTGGGACATGACCCGAACGTACTGCATGTGCGCAGCTCGATGCGCGGGTACCGGGGTTCCCCCGCCCGAGGGGGGCGGGGGTGTGCCGGGCCCGGCGGACCCGGGGTGGCCGCCCGGGTCGAGCAGCCCACCCCAGTCCGTCCCGCCCGCGAACCAGTCGCCGGCGCCGTCAGCGGCGGGCATATTCGCGGAAGCCACGGCCCGTCTTCCGGCCGAGGCAGCCCGCGGCCACCAGGTGCTCCAGGAGCGGGGCGGGGGCCAGGCCCGGGTCGCGGAACTCGCGGTGCAGGACCTTCTCGATCGCGAGGGAGACATCGAGCCCGACCACGTCCAGCAGTTCGAACGGGCCCATCGGGTAGCCGCCGCCCAGCTTCATCGCCGCGTCGATGTCGTCGAGGGACGCGTAGTGCTCCTGCACCATCTTGATCGCGTTGTTGAGGTACGGGAAGAGCAGCGCGTTCACGATGAAGCCCGCCCGGTCTCCGCAGTCGACCGCGTGCTTCCTGATGCGGCCGCAGACCTCGCGGACCGTCGAGTGGACGTCCTCGGCGGTCAGCACCGTACGGACGACCTCGACCAGCCTCATCGCCGGCGCCGGGTTGAAGAAGTGCATGCCGATCACGTCCTGCGGACGCGAGGTGGCACGCGCGCAGGCGACGACCGGCAGCGAGGAGGTCGTGGTGGCCAGCACAGCGCCCGGCTTGCAGACCTTGTCCAGCGCCTGGAACAGCTGCCGCTTGACCTCCAGGTCCTCGGCGACCGCCTCGACCGCCAGATCGACGTCCGCGAAGGACTCGTAGGAGCCCGCCGCGGTGATCCGGTCCAGCGTCTGCGCGGCGGCCTCGGCGGTCATCCGCCCCTTGTCGACGGAGCGGGAGAGCGACTTGCCGATACGGGCCTTGGCGGTCTGCGCCTTCTCCTCGCTGCGGGCGGCCAGGACGACCTCGTAGCCGGCCTTGGCGAAGACCTCGGCGATGCCGGAGGCCATGGTGCCGGAGCCGGCGACACCGACGGAGCGGACCTCGCGGCCCGGGGTGAGGGCCGCGCCCTCCAGCGGTGTCAGCGCGTCCCGCACGACGGTCGCGCTGCCGGGGGCCCCGTAGGTGTAGAAGCCGCGGCCCGCCTTACGGCCCGTCAGGCCCGCCTCGCTGAGCTGCTTGAGGATCGGGGCGGGGGCGTGCAACCGGTCGTGGGACTCGGCGTACATGGCCTCCAGGACCGTACGGGCGGTGTCGACGCCGATCAGGTCGAGCAGCGCGAGCGGACCCATCGGCAGACCGCAGCCGAGCCGCATCGCCGCGTCGATGTCCTCGCGGGAGGCGTACTTGGCCTCGTACATCGCCGCGGCCTGGTTGAGGTAGCCGAACAGCAGTCCGTCGGCGACGAAGCCGGGCCGGTCGCCGACCGCGACGGGCTCCTTGCCGAGGTCGAGCGCCAGGTTGGTGACGGCCGTGACCGCGGTGGGCGCGGTCAGGACGGAGGAGACGACCTCGACCAGCCTCATGGCCGGCGCCGGGTTGAAGAAGTGCAGGCCGAGCACGCGCTCCGGACGGGCCGAGTCGGCGGCGAGACGGGTCACGGACAGGGCGTTGGTGCCGGTCGCCAGGATCGTCTCCGGGCGGACGATGCCGTCCAGTTCGCGGAAGATCTGGTGCTTGATCTCGTACGACTCCGGAGCCACCTCGATGACCAGGTCGGCGTCGGCCGCGGTGCCCAGGTCGGTGGAGACGCGGACGCGGCCGAGGACCTCGGCGCGCTCCTGCTCGGTGAGCCGGCCCTTCTCCACGGCGCGGGCGGTGGCGGCCTCCAGGGCGGCGAGGGACTTGGCGGCCGCCGCCTCGCTGATGTCGATGCCGACGACCTCGCGGCCGGCCTTGGCGAGGACCTCGGTGATACCGGTGCCCATGGTGCCGAGGCCGACGACGGCAATGGTCTTGAGCTGGGACAGAGGGGTGTCGGACAGGGGAGCGGCCATCGCGGGACTCCAGGAATGAGGGTGACGACTGGAAGTGCGCCCGAGTGCGCCGAAGGCGGCTCGCCCTGAGGCGGAGCCATGGCGCACCGGGTGCGTGAAGAAGTGCGGGTGTTGCCGGGCTGCGAGCGCACACGCCCGGTGCCGTCGCCGTGGGCGTGCACACGCCTGGAGCGAACGGTGGGAATCCGACCGGCCCTGTCCCGAGGCCGGGTCGTGCTGCGGTACCAGATGTACCGAACCGACTGCTTCTTCTCACGACGGCTGCGTCACCAGGCCGCCGTAAGCAGGGATGCGAGTGGGTGACTCGCTCTTGTGAGCTTAACCGGCGGGTAACGAGCGCGCCAGCCCCCGTGTTTGTGATGTACGTCCCGGCGGATCGCCGGCCCCTCTAGTCTCGGAGCCATGGACGAAGAGTTGCGATCACTCACGGAGCGTTTACGAGAGGAGTCGGGCTCGTCTCCCCTGTGCGAGCGGCTGGCGGCGACCGAGGACCTCGACGAACTGGCCGCGGTGCTCACCGAGCCGGGGCAGCCGCTGTGGGCCCGGGAACTGGTGGCGTTCCGGCTGGGGCTCGCGGGTGACCGGCGTGCCTTCGAGGCTCTGGTCCTCTTCCTCAACCATCGCGACCCGCAGCGCTGCGCCTGCGCCGCGTACGCCCTCGCCCGGCTCGGCGACCCCCGTACGGCCCGTGCGGCGGCCGCCCTCGCCACCAACGAACTCCGTGTCGCCTACGCCCTGCACCCGGTCCGGCTGCTGACCGAACTGCGCGCCCCCGAGTCCGTGCCGGCCCTGATCACCACCCTGGAGCGACGGCTGCGCCCGCACGACCCGTACCGCCGCGTGGCCCTCGCCTGTGTGGAGGGCCTCGGCAGCCTGGAGGACGCCCGCGCGAGGTCCGTACTGAACGAGGCCCTCGCGCATCCGGCGCTCGCGGAGGCGGCGGTGCGGGCGCTGGGGCGGATCCCCAGGCAGCGGTGACGGGGGGTCAGCCGGCGAGCTCCCTGACGTAGCGCACCTCCGGGACCTGCACGCCGTCCACCTCGAAGGGTTCCTCGGTGCCGTCGGGGCCGAAGCCGCCCGCCTCGTAGAAGCGGCGGGCGCGGGCGTTCTCCTTGAGGACCCAGAGGTACATACGGGGGTGACCGGCGGACGAGCAGCGCCGGACCGCCTCCTGGAGCAGGGTCCGTCCCACGCCCGTGCCGAAGTGGGCCGGGTCGAGGTAGAGCGCGTACAACTCGGCGTCCGCCGCCGGGGATCCGCCGCCCCGGTACGGCCCGTGGCAGACCCAGCCGACGACTCGCCCGCCCCGCTCCGCGACGAGGTTCACCACCCCGGGGTCACCCTGCCGGAAGCGCGTGCGGCGGCGCTCGGCGTCCTCCGCCACGCTCATCGCGTCCAGGTAGGACCGCGGGATGATCCCGCGGTACGCGGTCCGCCAGCCGCCGACACGGATCTCGGCCACGCGCTCGCAGTCGGCGAGGGTCATCTCGCGCACAAGGATGCGGTCGTCCATGCCCGCACCCTAGGCAGCGGCGGCTGGGACCCGCCGCCGATTTTCCGGCGACCGTCGGGGGCGGGAATCCGCGTCGGCTCACTCATGGGTCCATGGTGGACCACGGGTCCGACAACGCCCGCCCCCGACGGTCGACCGACCGGTCAGCCGCGGAAGCCCAGCATCCCGTGCAGGGTCGCGCCGCGGGAGGAGCCCGAGGACGTGGTCGCCGCCTTCGCGCCCAGCGGCTTGGGGTCGGGCAGCTTCGGGCAGACCGCGTCGATCTCGCCGTTGCCGCGCGGCACCGTGCCGTCGGACAGATAGTTCGCGAGGTACTTGTCCAGGCAGGTGTTCCCGCTCAGCGTGATGCCGTGGTTCCCGCCGCCCTCCTCGACGACGAAGCTCGAACCGGCCAGCAGACGGTGGACCGTGAGACCGCCGGTGTACGGGGTGGCCGCGTCGTTGGTCGCCTGGAACAGCAGCACCGGCGGCAGGTGGCCGTTGGCCACGTTCACCGGTCGCAGCGAGTCCGTCGGCCAGAACGCGCACGGCGCGTTGTACCAGGCGTTGTTCCAGGCCATGAACGGAGCCCTGTCGTACACCGCCCAGTTGTCCTTGCGCCACTGGTCCCAGTCCCGCGGCCAGGCGGCGTCACGGCACTGCACCGAGGTGTAGATGCTGTAGCCGTTGTCCCCGGACGCGTCGACCGCGGCGAAGTTCTCGTACGCCTCGACCAGCGGATCGGCGTTCCTGTGGTTGACGTAGGCCGCGAACGCCTCGGCGAGGTAGGGCCAGTAGCCGTTGTAGTAGCCGCCCGGGATGAAGGTGTCCTCCAGTTCGGAGGCGCCCACCTTGCCGCCCGCCGGCTTCTTGGCCAGGGCCTTGCGCATGGCGTACCACTTGGCCTCGATCTTCTCCGGATCGGTGCCCAGCCGGTACGTCGAGTCGTACTTGGCGATCCAGGACATCAGCGCCCGGTGCCGGTCGTTGAACGCGTAGTCCTGCCCGAGGTTGTCGTCGTACCAGACCCCGGTCGGGTCGACGATCGAGTCCAGGACGAGGCGCTTGACCCGGTGCGGGAACAGCTTGGCGTAGACCGCGCCCAGATAGGTGCCGTACGAGTAGCCGAAGTAACTGGTTTTCCGCCGGCCCGTGGCCGCGCGGATCGAGTCCATGTCCTGCACGGCCTGGATGGTGTTGATGTACGGCAGCACGCCCGCGTACTTCTTGCCGCAGGCGTCGGCGAAGGACTTGGCGCGGGCCAGGTTGGCCTTCTCGAGGGCCGGAGTGCCGGGCACGGAGTCCGGGCGCACCGGGTTGAAGTAGCCCGGCTTGCAGTCGAGGGCGGGCTTGCTCCTGCCGACCCCGCGCGGGTCGAAGCCGATGACGTCGTACTGCGCGGCGACCGCCTTGGGCAGCGAGGACGCGACGAACCCGGCGAGGGTGAGACCGCTGCCGCCGGGGCCGCCGGGGTTGACCAGCAGCGGGCCCTGGCTCTTCGGCGCGGTGTGCGGCACGCGTGAGAGGGCGAGCGTGATCTGCTTCCCGTACGGACGCCGGTGGTCGAGCGGCACCTTGAGGGAGGCGCACTGGAGCGTCGGATAGTCGGTCGTGCCGCACTTCTTCCAGGTGAGCTTCGCCGCGTGAGCGGTTTCCGCGCCGTTCGGGGCGCTCGCGTCGGCGGGGACGGCCGTGACGGTCCCGGCCATGACGACGGCGGCGCCGCACAGCACCGCTGCGCGTTTTCTCATGGAGTCCTCCCAGGACGGAGGGGATGCGGACCGCGAGTCTCACGGTCCGAACCGCATCGTCCCGGAAAGCAGGCCCGGAAGAACTCGTTCTGGTGATACTTGACCCGATCGGATCGAGCAATGCGCTCGAACGATCTCAAATCAACGTGAGTTGGGTCGGTTCGGACACGGCCGGCTCGACCGGCTCGGGCGGCGCGATCCGCCGGGGCATCCCCGCGCGCGCGGGGCCGATCCCGTACTCCCGGGCCAGCTCGTGGACCTGACGGGTGATCCGGCGCTGGTACCACTTCGGGGCGTAGGCGCCGTCCGCGTACAGGCGCTCGTAGCGCCGCACCAGGTGCGGGTGACGCCGGGTCAGCCAGGCCGTGTACCACTCGCGGGCGCCCGGGCGCAGATGCAGCACCAGGGGAGTGACGGAGGTGGCGCCGGCGGCCGCGATGGCGCGCACCGTGGCCCGCAGCTGGTTCGGGTGGTCGCTCAGGAACGGCAGCACCGGGGCCATCAGGACCCCGCAGCCGATGCCGTGCCCGTCGAGCGCCCGCACGACGTCCAGGCGGCGCTCCGGCGCGGGAGTGCCGGGCTCCACGGTGTGCCACAGCTCGGGGTCGGTGAAGCCCACCGAGACCGAGATGCCGACGTCCGTCACCTCGGACGCCTGCACCAGCAGATCCAGGTCGCGCAGGATCAGCGTGCCCTTCGTCAGGATCGAGAAGGGGTTGGCGTGGTCGCGCAGGGCGGACAGGATGCCCGGCATCAGCCGGTAGCGGCCCTCGGCCCGCTGGTAGCAGTCGACGTTGGTGCCCATCGCTATGTGCTCGCCCTGCCAGCGCCGTGAGCCGAGCTGGCGGCGCAGCAGCTCCGGGGCGTTCACCTTGACCACGATCTGCGAGTCGAAGTCGAGCCCCGCGTCGAGGTCCAGATAGGTGTGCGTCTTGCGGGCGAAGCAATACACGCACGCGTGCGAGCACCCGCGGTACGGGTTGACCGTCCACTCGAAGGGCATCCGCGAGGCGCCCGGCACCCGGTTGGTGATCGACCGGGCCCGCACCTCGTGGAAGGTGATCCCCCTGAACTCGGGTGTGTCGAACTGCCTGCTGACCACGGCGTCCGCGCCGAACAGCGCGGCGTCGGCCGCCCGGCTGTGACCGCCGGACTCCACTGTGAGGTTCTCCCAGCGCATGACGCCTCCTCGGTACCGCTGTCCCCAGAGTGAAACACGTGTTCGAATTTCTGTGCAAGGGCGGTTTCTGATCGCTTCGGACCCCTCGGGGCGCCCTCGGGGCACCCCGATTTGGGCGGCCGTGGGCGGGGGTGGTTGGCTTGCCCCAACCCCGAGAGAGCAAGTCCTGGAGGAAACCGATGGCGCAGGTCGAGGCCACTACGGAGCGGGTCGTCGCGGCGGACGCGGAGGACGTGTTCGACGCCCTCGCCGACTACAGCGGCACGCGCGCGAAGTTGCTGCCCGAGCACTTCAGCGAGTACGAGGTGCGCGAGGGCGGCGACGGCGAGGGCACCCTCGTCCACTGGAAGCTCCAGGCCACCAGCAAGCGCGTGCGCGACTGCCTCCTGGAGGTCAGCGAGCCCACCGAGGGACAGCTCGTCGAGAAGGACCGCAACTCCTCCATGGTGACCACCTGGACGGTCACCCCGGCCGGCGAGGGCAAATCCCGCGTCGTGGTCAGCACCGTCTGGAACGGCGCGGGCGGCATCGGCGGCTTCTTCGAGAAGACCTTCGCGCCCAAGGGTCTCGGCCGGATCTACGACGTGGTGCTGGTCAAGCTGGCCGCCGAGGTCGAGAAGTAAGTTCCGGACGCCAGGGGGGGCGTTGCCTCCCGACGGGCCTTCTCACCGGTTCGAGTGGATCTCCGTCCGACACGCCGGAACGCCGTAACTCGTCGCGCTTGCCCGTAGTTGTCGATTTGGGCCGTTTTCCAGCCGGAATTCGGCGCGGCAGCGCGACGAGGGGAGCGGTACGTGGGCGGGACCACTTTGGCGCACGAGGAAGCGGCGCCCCCGAGGTCCGCCGCCCCCGCACCGGCCGCGGCGGTCGAACTGGGCCCGCGCCGGGTGCGGTTGGTCTTCCTCGGTCTGATGCTGGCGCTGCTGCTCGCCGCGCTGGAGCAGATGATCGTCGCCACCGCGCTCCCGAAGATCGTCGGCGAACTGCACGGCCTGGACAGGATGTCCTGGGCGATCACCGCCTACCTCCTCACGGCCACCGTGGGGCTGCCGGTCTACGGCAAGCTCGGTGATCTCCTCGGCCGCAAGGGCGTCTTCCAGTTCGCCATCGTCGTCTTCGTGATCGGCGCCGGGCTCGCCGGCCGGGCCGGGTCAATGGACCAGCTGATCGCCTTCCGCGCCGTCCAGGGCGTCGGCGCGGGCGGGCTCATGATCGGCGTCCAGGCGATCATCGCGGACATCGTGCCGCCCCGGCGGCGCGGTCGCTTCATGGGGCTGATCGGCGCCGCCTTCGGTCTCGCCTCCGTCGCGGGCCCCCTGCTCGGCGGCTACTTCACGGACCACCTCTCCTGGAGGTGGTGCTTCTACTTCAACGTCCCCTTCGGCCTCGTCACCCTGGCCGTCGTCAGCGTCGTACTGAAGCTGCCGAAGCCGCGCGCCAAGCCCCGGCTCGACATTCCGGGGGCCCTGCTGCTGGCCGCCGCTTCCACCTGCCTCGTGCTGCTGACCAGTTGGGGCGGGACCGAGTACGCCTGGGACTCGCGGGTGATCCTCGGCCTGGGAGCGGGAGCGGCGGTCGCGACCGCGCTGTTCGTGGTCGCGGAGCGCTTCGCCGCCGAACCCCTCATCCCGCTGCGGCTGTTCAGGGACTCCGTCTTCGACGTCACCGCACTGGTCGGCCTGGTGATCGGTGTGGCGCTGTTCGGCGCGGCCAGCTATCTGCCGACCTTCCTGCAGATGGTCGACGGGGCGAGCGCCACCGAGTCCGGGCTGCTGATGCTGCCCATGATGGGCGGGATCGTCGGCGCCTCGATCGTCTGCGGACAGCTCATCAGCCACACCGGCCGCTACAAGATCTACCCGGTGCTCGGCTGTGCCGTCTCCGTGCTCGGCATGTGGCTGCTGTCCCGGCTCCAGGTGGACACGCCCCGCCCGCAGTACAGCCTCTGGATGGCGGTCCTCGGCGCCGGTATCGGCATGGTCATGCCCGTCCTCGTCCTCGCCGTGCAGAACTCCGTGCGCCCGGCCGACCTCGGGACCGCCACCAGCGCCAACAACTACTTCCGCCAGATCGGCGGCAGCGTCGGCGCCGCGATCTTCGGGACGCTGTTCGCCCACCGGCTCGCCGACGCCCTCGGAAAACGCCTCCCCACGCGCGCGGGTGAGCGGCTGCCCGACCCGCGGTCCCTCACCCCGCAACTCGTCCGCACGCTGCCCCCGGCCCTCAGGGACCACTACATCCGGGCCTACGCCGACGCCATGCCCCGGATCTTCCTGTACCTCGTGCCGGTGCTCGCCCTGGGCCTGCTCATCGCCTTCTTCCTCAAGGAGAAACCGCTGGTGTCCCACCCCGCCGCCGACACGGAGCCCGCACCCGCCGACGTACCGATTCCCCAGGCCCGCGCCCAGTCCCCGTCCGTGACGACCGCCGTCCCGGTCCGCTCGCCGCACACCCCCGACGTCCCCGTCCGCGGCACGGTGCAGCACCCCGACGGGACCGCCGTGGCCCATGCGGCGCTCACCCTCATCGACGGGGCGGGACAGCAGGTCGGACGGGGCGCGAGCGGCGAGGACGGACGGTACGCCCTGTCCACGCCCGGCTCGGGGGCGTATGTGCTCATCGGCGCCGCGGGCGGACACCAGCCGCAGGCCGTCACCGTCACCGTCGGCGACCGGCCCGTGGAGCTCGACATCGTCCTCGGCGGCGCGGGGACGCTCACCGGGCAGGTGCGCACCGCGGACGGCACCCCGGTGCGGGACGCCGCCGTCACCCTCACCGACGCGCACGGCGAGGTCGTCGCCACCACCCGCAGCGGGCACGAGGGTGGCTACACCATCACCGAACTGGTCGCCGGCGAGTACACCCTCGCCGTCAGCGCTACCGCGTACCGCCCGGCGGCGCTGCCCGTCAGCGTCCGGGCCGCCCGTGAGACCCGCCAGGACGTCGAACTGGCGGGCGGCGCCGTGCTGCGCGGCACCGTGCGCGCGGGCGGCGGCAGGCCCGTCGAGGACGCGCGCGTGACGCTGCTCGACGCGGCGGGCAACGTCGTGGACACCCTCACCACCAAACTCGACGGAACGTTCCGGTTCGTCGATCTGTCCTCCGGCGAGTACACCGTCATCGCGGCGGGTTACCCGCCGGTCGCCACCGTGCTGCGACTGGCCGGCGGCGGGCGCACCGAGCGCGACCTGCGGCTGGGGCACGAGGACTGACCGGCCTCCGGCGCACGCCCCCGCGCGCGAGGGCCCGGCAACGGCAGCAATTCGCGCATTGCCGCACATCACCACCGGGCGGAGCCGTACGGTGGAGTAGCCGGCACAGATCTTGCCAAGCCGTGGGGAGAGAGGGCCTGGGCCATGGAAAGTGGCGCTGACCGTGGCACCGAGAGGGACACACCTCCCAGCCGCGCAGCAGGGAACGGCGCGGTGAGCGGGCAGACCGCGGCCGGCCGCGTCCCCCTGGCCGTGGTCGTCGTCGACCGAGGCGGCCTGGTGTCCCACTGGAGCACCGGCGCACGACGCCTGTTCGGAGTGGCCAAGGACGAGGCGATCGGCCGCGCGGCCGTCGACCTGCTGCCCGTCTCCGGCGCGCTCCCCGACGAGGACGACATCCCGCCCTACGGGACGTACCCGGACTACGACGGCCTCGGCCCCGACCTCGAATCGTCCCTCGGCGGGAGGCTCTCCTACCCGGCCGCGGGCCGCGCCCGCCTCACCGTCCCCGAGCGACGCGAGACCGAGGCCCCCTCCTCGTCCGAGGCTCCTTCGTCCGAGGCTCCCTCGTCCGAGGAGCGGGGGAGCGATCGCGTCGACGTGCTGTGGTGGGCGTACCCCCTGGTGGGCCCGGGCCACGAGCGGCTGCTCGTGCTCGCCGCCGACACCGCGGGACTGCGCCAGGACGAGGCCGACGGTGTCGAGGGCGATGTGGCGTTCGAGCGGATCGCGCCCGGCTTCGCGCTGCACACCGACTTCCCCGGCGCGGCGGAGCTGGCCCGCAGGCTGCCCGAGATCCTGCCCAGCATGAGCGTCGACGAGAGCGCCCGGATCGTCGCCCAGGTCCTCGAACTGGGCTACCCGGTGCTGGAGTTCAGCCAGAACGACCGGGTGCCCGTCACCCCCGACTGGGGCGTGCCCCGCCGGGCCGAGCGCCGGGCCCGCCGGGAGCGTGCCGCCCGGGCCGCCGCCGAAGGGCTGCCGGTGCCGCGGGAACTCACCGACGAGGGCGAGGACCTGGAGTACGCGGCCGTCCGCGAGCACCTGGAGTTCCTCAACGAGGTCAGCGGCCGCATCGGCACCTCCCTCGACCTGGCGACCACCATCATCGAGGTCAGCCGGGCGGTCGTGCCGCGCTTCACGGACGTCGCCGGCACCTATCTGCGTGAACAGGTCGTCGCCGGCGAGGGGTTCCCCGACGGCGTACCCGACACCACCACGATGTGGCACCGGGTCGCCGTCGAGCACACCGACGAGCCGGGCCGCTGGGACGACGTCGTGCCGGTCGGCGAGGCCATGCCGTTCCCGGCGCACACGCCGTTCTTCCAGTGCATGACCACCGGCGAGCCCGTGCTGGTGCCGCGCATCAGCGAGGAGCTGGGCCATGCCATCGCCTCCCAGTTCGAGAAGCGCGACATCCGGCCCCTGATCACCCATCGCTCCATGCTGGTCGTACCGCTCAAGGCGCGCAACGTCGTCCTGGGCTTCATGATCCTGCTGCGCCACCCCGAGCGGCCCGTCTTCAACGACATGGACCGCGTCACCGGCGCCGAACTCGCCGCCCGCGCGGGCCTCGTGCTGGACAACGCCCGCATGTACACCTATCAGGAGAGCGTCGCCGAGACCCTCCAGGACAGCATGCTGCCGCACATCCCGCCGCGCATGGCGGGCTGTGACATCGCCACCCGCTACCTGCCCGGCACCCTGCTGGGACGCGTGGGCGGCGACTGGTTCGACTCGGTCAAGCTGCCCGGCGCCCGCACCGCCCTGGTCGTCGGCGACGTCATGGGCCACGGCCTCAACTCGGCGGCCATGATGGGCCAGTTGCGTACGGCCGTGCAGACCATGGCCGCCCTGGACCTGCCGCCCGCCCAGCTCCTGCGCAAACTCGACGACCTCGCGCAGCGGCTCGGCGACTCCTACCTCGCGACCTGTCTGTACGCGGTCTACGACCCGATCGCCGGCGAACTGCACATCGCCAACGCCGGCCACATCCCGCCCGTCCTGGTCCGTGCCGGGAACGGTCGCAGCGAGCTGCTCGACCTGCCGACCGGCGCGCCGATCGGCGTCGGCGGAGTGGCGTTCGAGGCGGTACGCGTGCGTGTGGAGCCCGGCGACCGGATCGTCATGTGCACCGACGGACTGGTCGAGGTGCGCGGCGAGGACATCGGGGTGGGCCTGGCGACGCTCAGCGAGTCCGCGGCCCACCCGGCCGCCTCGATGGACGACGCCTGCGACGCCATCATCCGCGCCCTCAACACACGCGGCGGCCGCAAGGACGACGTCGCCCTGCTGATGGCCCGGCTCAACGGCATCGACGCGGACGACGTCGCCGAGTGGCGGCTGAGTCTCGATCCCGCCGAGGTCCCCCGTGCGCGTGCGGTGGTCAGCGAGCAGCTGCACGACTGGGGGCTCGCGAAACTCGCCGACCACGCCGAGCTGTTGGTGAGCGAGCTGGTCACCAATGCCGTACGGCACTCCCACAGCCGCCCGGTCGAGCTGCGTCTCATCCGCGGCGACACCCTGCTGTGCGAGGTGGACGACGACGACCACGAGCTGCCGACGCTGCTCAGCGCCCGCCCCACCGACGAGTCCGGGCGCGGACTGCGGGTGGTGAGCACCCTCGCGCGTGAGTGGGGCACGAGCCGTACGAAGGCCGGAAAGACCGTCTGGTTCGAGCTGACGCTGCCCCGGCGCTGACGCCCCATCAGCCGCTGCCGCCCCACAGGGCGCGTGCGGCGCGCGAGGGGCGTAGGCATATCGAAAGCGGGGTGAAGGAATGCGCCACGCGCTTGTAGCCGCGACTCGGGCACGATAAACCGTACTGGCCCGTCAACTTGGGCGGGTTCGCGGCACACCCTGGGGAGTTGGCCATGAGCGTGACGAGTCGGTACCGGGAGGCCTGGGAGGGCTTCTGGCGCGAGGCTCCGGAGGAGAAGGGGGCCGTGTTCTGGGACGCGGAACCGGCCCTGACCGTCGGTCTCCACCTCGCCCTCTTCGAACCGCACCTCACCGACTCCGGTCTGGCGATGGTGGACCTCGGCTGCGGCAACGGCACCCAGACGCGCTTCCTCGCCGAGCGCTTCCCGCATGTCGTCGGCGCGGATCTGTCCGCGGCCGCTGTGGAGCACGCCCGGCACGCGGATCCGGCGGGACAGGCCTCCTACCGGGTGGTCGACGCCGTGGAGAAGGGTGAGACGGAGACGCTGCACGCCGAACTCGGTGACGCCAACGTCTATATGCGCGGGGTCCTCCACCAGGCCGAACCCGACGACCGCCAGCCCATGGTGGACGGCGTCGCCGCGCTCCTCGGCGAGCGGGGCCGGGCCTTCCTGGTGGAGCTCTCCGAGGCCGCCAAGCCTCTTCTGCTGGGCCTGGCACAGAGTCCCTCCGGGCCGCCGCCCAAGCTGGCACCGATCTTCCGGCACGGCATAGCGCCCGGCGAGGTGGCCGACGACGCGGTGCCAGAGTATCTGCGAGCGGCCGGTCTGACCGTTCTCGCCGGTGGCGAACTCCCGCTCGTCACCACGGAGTTCGCACCCGACGGCACCCGGATAGAGCTGCCGTCGAGATGGCTGGTGGCGGGGCGCACGAACTGAGGGGCCGCCGGGGGTGTGGGGACGGTCCCGTCTGCGGATGTGGGCGCGGTCGCCGATGCGTGAGGTGAAGGCGGGGTGCGCCCGCTTCGACGTCCCCACCACCGCGGCCCGGTTCGGCAACCGCCTGTACCTGGTCAACGCCCGCTTCACCAGCCCGCAGACACCTCGGACGGCGTTCAGCGCGGTCGCCGTCTCACTCTGACAGGCCCGCGACCACCTTCTCGTAGCCGACGAGCCGCACACAGGTGGCGACGCCGGCGACGATCTGCTCAGATCCCGGTGGTGCTTTCCTCCGATATTCCGCTGTTCCGCCGTGCCCGAGGTCAGGCTGTGGAGGTCAGGTCGTGGTGAATGCGGCGAAGGCCCTGTCCAGCAGCGCCACCAGGTCCTCTTGGCCGTCCGAGGCCAGCCAGTGGTCGAGGGCGACGTTCAGACAGTCGAGGGCGGCGGCGGCTCGGACCGACTGGGCGAGCGTCGGCTCCGGGGCGCCGGAGCGCTCGGCCAGGGCCCGCGACAGGGCCGGGCGCCAGGTGTACTGCTTCTCCAGGTGCCGGGCGCACAGCGCGGGGGTGTCCCGGACCAGCCGGGTCGTCTCCAGGGAACCGGCCGGGTCCTCGTGGTACCGCTCGATGACCGCGTCCAGGGCGCGCCGCAGCGCCGGCCACTCGGCCTCGTCGGCCGGGCGGGCGCGCAGCGCGTCGGCGACGCGCCGGTCATGCCCGTCGAAGGCGCCCAGGACCGCGTCCTCCTTGGTGCCGAAGTAGCGCAGGAAGGTACTGCGCGAGACGCCCGCGGCGGCCGCGAGGTCGTCCACGGTGACCTTGTCGAAGCCCTTGCGGCGGAACAACTCGAAGGCCACCTGGGCGAGTTCGGCCCGAACGGCGGCCCGGGCGATGTCCCTCGTGTTCGTACGTGCTGCTCCAGTCACCCGCCGATCCTATCTCCCGCGTCGGCCGCTGTTGCAGTGTCGATACTCAGTGGCTACTGTGACACTCGGTTTCACATACGGCGCGGAGGTGCACCAGTGGTGAGGGCATACAGAACATCCAGGACACCCGGGACTCTCGGGATCATCGGCAGCGGCATGATCGGCAGTACGCTCGCCCGGCTGGCGGTGGCCGCCGGGCTGGACGTGGTCGTGGCCAACTCGCGCGGCCCCGAGACCCTCGCCGACCTGGTCGCGGAGCTCGGCGCCCGGGCCCGCGCCGCCACCGCGGCCGAGGCGGCGCGCGCCGGTGACATCGTCGTGGCCACCGTCCCGCTCCGGGCCTACGACCGGCTGCCCGTGGAGGCACTGGCCGGCAGGACCGTGATCGACACGATGAACTACTACTCGGACCGCGACGGCGCCATCGCCGAACTGGACGCCGGGGAGCTGACCTCCAGCGCGCTGGTGCAGCGGCACCTGGCCGGCGCGAAGGTGGTCAAGGCGTTCAACAACATCGACTTCCGCCGTCTGCTCACCAGCGCCCGGCCGGCCGGTGACGCCGACCGCAGCGCGCTGCCGGTCGCGGGCGACGACGCGGCGGCCAAGGCCGAGGTGACCGCGCTGCTGGACACCCTCGGCTATGACGCCGTGGACCTCGGCGCCCTCGCCGACAGCTGGCGCAGCCAGCCGGGCACGCCGGTCTACGTGGAGCCGTACATGGGGAAGCGGCCGGAGGGGCTGAGCCAGGAGGAGGCCTCACGCTGGTTCTTCGAGACACCGGGGGTGCCGGTCCCGGCGGCCCGGGTGAAGGAACTGGCCGCCGAGGCGACCCGCGTCACCAAGTGACCGACCGGCATACCCGCCACCCCCCCCGAGAACCGAGAGAGCTGCACATGACCGTCGTCCAGGGCAGTTCCGTCGACATCACCACCCCCGACGGAACCGCCGACGCGTACTTCGTCCATCCGTCCGGCAACGACCTGCACCCCGCCGTCCTGCTCCTCATGGACGCCTTCGGTCTGCGTCCGCATCTGCGGTCCATGGCCGACCGGCTCGCCGGGGCGGGGTACGCGGTCCTGGTGCCCAACGTCTTCCACCGCTACGGCCGCGCCCCCGTCGTGGAACTCCCCGAGTTCATCAACCCGGCCGAACGCCCGGAGATCATCCAGCAGTTGGGGCCCGCCGCGCGCACCCTCACCCCCGAGGGCGCCATGCGGGACGCCGCCGTGTACCTGGACTGGCTGGCCGCGTCACCCCGCACCACCGACGGGCCGGTCGGCCTCACCGGCTACTGCATGGGCGCCGGCCTGGCGCTGCGCACCGCGGGCACCTACCCGGACCGTGTCGCCGCTGCGGCCGGCTTCCATGGCGCGTACCTCGCGACCGACGCTCCGGACAGTCCTCACCTGCTCGCCGAGCACATCACCGCGGAGCTCTACTTCGGCCACGCCGACCAGGACCCCACCAACCCGGCCGAGCAGATCGACCGCCTGGACAAGGCCCTCAACGCGGCCGGCGTCCGCCACCGGGCAGAGGTCTACGAGGGCGCCCACCACGGCTTCACCCAGGCCGACACGGCGATGCACAGCGCCGAGGCGACCGAGCGGCACTGGACGGCGCTGCTGGACCTGTTCGGCCGCACGCTGTGAGCCCGGTCGCGCGCCGTCACCCGCACTCGCCCGGCACACTCTTCGGAGCGCTCAGCGCACCAGCGTGATCTGCGGCGGCCACAGCACATCGTCCGCCATCAGCAGGGACGGGCCCAGATGAACCGGACAGACGGGCAGCGCCGGCTGCCGGTGGCGGAGGACCTCGAAGCGGGCGGGGTCAGGACAGTCGGCGCCGTCCTCGGGGCGGCCGTACGGGCCCTGACAGAGGTGGGTGCCGCCCAGGACGCGGCGGTGTTCTTCGGGAAGGTCGTCGTTGTTCATCGGGCCCTCGTCCTCGGTGTCGACGGAATCCCATCCGACGCCGCCCCCGCCCACACCGCAACCCGAACCACCCCGCCCTACCCCCCCACGACGCCCCCGAGTGGTCGAGTCCTGGAAGCGGGGTCGGGTTGGCGCGTAACGTGGCCAGGCATGAAGATCCTGATCAGCGCAGACATGGAGGGCGCCACCGGCGTGACCTGGCCGGCCGACGTGCTGCCCGGGACGCCGCAGTGGGAGCGGTGCCGCTCGATGTTCACCTCGGACGTGAACGCCGCCGTGCTCGGGTTCTTCGACGGCGGCGCGGACGAGGTCGTCGTCAACGAGGCGCACTGGACCATGCGCAACCTGCTCCTCGAGCAGCTGGACGAGCGCACGGAGATGCTGACCGGGCGGCACAAGTCGCTCTCCATGGTGGAGGGCGTGCAGCACGGGGACGTGGACGGGATCGCCTTCGTCGGCTATCACGCGGGCGCCGGCATGGAGGGCGTCCTCGCCCACACCTACCTCGCCAACTCCATCACCGGCGTGTGGCTGAACGACGTACGGGCGAGCGAGGGTCTTCTCAACGCGCACGTCGTCGCCGAGTACGGCGTCCCCGTCGTCCTCGTCACCGGCGACGACGTGGCCTGCGAGGACGCCCTCGGGTACGCCCCCGAGGCGCTGAAGGTCGCCGTCAAGGACCATGTCTCGCGGTACGCGGCCGTGTGCCGCACGCCGGCCAGGACCGCCGCCGACATCCGGGCCGCCGCCAAGGAGGCCGCCGGGCTGGCGGTCCGTCAGGAACCGGTCACGGCGGGCCCGTTCACCGTCGCGCTCGAGTTCGACGCCGAGCACCTGGCGATGGCCGCCACCGTGGTGCCCGGGGTGGGCCGGATCGGCGAGCGGAAGGTCGCGTACACCAGCGGGACCATGTACGAGGGCATTCGTACCTTCAAGGCGGTCACCACGATCGTCTCGGCCGCAGTGGAGGAGCAGTATGGCTGACGAGCGGGCGCTGGACGAGGTCGTCCGGTTCACCTCCGACCTGATCCGCATCGACACCACCAACCGGGGCGGCGGGGACTGCCGGGAGCGGCCGGCCGCCGAGTACGCCGCCGAGCAGCTGGCCGGGGCCGGGCTGGAGCCCACACTCCTGGAGCGGACCCCGGGCCGGACCAACGTCGTCGCGCGGATCGAGGGCACCGACCCCACCGCGGACGCGCTGCTGCTGCACGGTCATCTGGACGTGGTGCCCGCACAGGCCGACGACTGGACCGTGCACCCCTTCTCCGGCGAGGTCCGGGACGGGGTGGTGTGGGGGCGCGGCGCCGTCGACATGAAGAACATGGACGCCATGATCCTCGCGATCGCGCGGAGTTGGGCCCGGGAGGGCGTGCGGCCCCGCCGGGACATCGTCATCGCCTTCACCGCCGACGAGGAGGACAGCGCACGCGACGGGTCCGGATTCCTCGCCGACGAGCACGCCGGGCTGTTCCACGGCTGCACGGAAGGGGTCGGCGAGTCCGGGGCGTTCACCTTCCACGACGGCGGCGGGCGGGAGCTCTATCCCATCGCCGCCGGTGAACGCGGCACCGGCTGGCTGAAGTTGACCGCGCGCGGACGGGCCGGGCACGGCTCCAAGGTGAACGGGGAGAACGCGGTCACCCGGATCGCCGCCGCCGTCGCCCGCATCGGCGAGCACGAGTGGCCGCTGCGGCCGACCCCGACCGTGTCGGCCGCCCTCGCCGAACTCGCCGCGCTCTACGGCATCGACAGTGACCCGGGCGACGTGGACGCCCTGCTGGAGAAGCTCGGCCCGGCCGCCAAACTGGTCGAGGCGACCGTCCGCAACAGCGCCAACCCGACCATGCTGGACGCCGGTTACAAGATCAATGTGATCCCGGGGGAGGCCGTCGCGTACGTCGACGGACGGTATCTGCCGGGCGGCGAGGACGAGTTCCGCGCCACCCTCGACCGGCTCACCGGGCCGGACGTGGACTGGGAGTTCCAGCACCGCGAGGTCGCCCTCCAGGCGCCCGTCGACTCGCCCACCTACGCGAGGATGCGGGCCGCCGTCGAGGAGTTCGCACCCGAGGGACATGTGGTGCCGTACTGCATGTCGGGGGGCACCGACGCCAAGCAGTTCTCACGACTTGGCATCATCGGCTACGGGTTCACGCCCTTGAGGCTCCCGGAGGGGTACGACTACCAGGCGATGTTCCACGGCGTCGACGAGCGGGTGCCCGTGGAGGCACTGCACTTCGGAGTGCGGGTACTCGACCGGTTCCTGCGCACGGCCTAGGCGAGTTGGGGGAGAACGTTGCAGACCCTGCCGTACGGTTCCTGGCCCTCGCCCATCGACGCGGCGCTCGCCGCCGCGCACGACGGGCATCCCGAGTACGTCGGCTTCGTCGGCGCCGAGGCCTGGTGGACCGAGCCCCGGCCCACCGAGGGCGGCCGGCGCACCCTGGTGCGCAGACGTGTCGGCGGACGGGAGGAGCCGGTGCTGCCCGCGCCGTGGAACGTGCGCAGCCGGGTCATCGAGTACGGCGGCCACCCCTGGGCCGGCGCGATCGTGGACGGCCGGCCGCTCGTGGTGTTCGTCAACTTCGCCGACCAGCGCCTCTACCGGTACGAACTCGACGCAGAACCCCAGCCGTTGACGCCCCTCTCCCTTGTCGGCGGCGGACTGCGTTGGGCCGAGCCGCAGTTGCTGCTCGACCGCGGCGAGGTGTGGTGCGTGCTGGAGGAGTTCACCGGCGACGGGCCCAGCGATGTGCGCCGCGTCCTGGCCGCCGTGCCCCTGGACGGTTCGGCCGCCCAGGACCGGGACGCCGTACGGGAACTCACCGACGACCGGCGCCGGTTCGTCACCGGGCCCCGCCTCTCGCCCGACGGCCGTACCGCCGCCTGGCTCACCTGGGAGCACCCGCGCATGCCCTGGGACGGCACCGAACTGGTCGTCGCGGGGGTCGGCGAGGACGGCGTCCTCCACGACGCGCGGATCGTCGCCGGCGGGACGGACGAGTCGATCGCCCAGGTCGACTGGGCGGCCGACGGCTCCCTGCTGTACGCGAGCGACCGCAGCGGCTGGTGGAACCTCTACCGCGACGGCGTACCCCTGTGCCCGCGCGAGGAGGAGTTCGCCGGGCCGCTGTGGAAGCTGGGCCAGCGCTGGTTCGCACCGCTGGAGAGCGGACCGATCGCCGTGGTGCACGGCCGGGGCGCCACCGCCCTCGGCCTGCTCGACCCGGAGACCGGCGAGATCGTCGACGCGGCGGGCCCCTGGACCGAGTTCGGGGCCACGCTCGCGGTGCACGGCGAGCGGATCGTCGCCGTCGGGGCCAGCCCGCGCAGCGCCTACGAGGTGGTGGAGCTGGACACCAGGACCGGCCGGGCCCGCGTCGTCGGCGCCGAGCACGAGGACGCCGTCGACCCCGCCCACTACCCCGAACCACAGATCCGCACCTTCACCGGCCCCGCCGGACGCGACATCCACGCCCATGTCTACCCGCCCCACAGCCCCGTCTGTGTGTCGCCGGGCGACGAGCTGCCGCCGTACGTCGTCTGGGCGCACGGAGGCCCCACCAGCAGGGCGCCGCTCGTCCTCGACCTCGCCATCGCCTACTTCACCTCCCGCGGCATCGGGGTCGCCGAGGTCAACTACGGCGGCTCGACGGGATACGGGCGGGAGTACCGCGGCCGGCTGCGCGAGCAGTGGGGCGTGGTCGACGTCGAGGACTGCGCGGCCGTCGCGCTCGCCCTCGCCGACGAGGGCACCGCCGACCGGGACCGGCTCGCGGTGCGGGGCGGCAGCGCGGGCGGCTGGACCGCGGCCGCCTCGCTCGCCGTGACCGATGTGTACGCCTGCGGCACGATCCTCTATCCGGTGCTCGACCTCGCCACCTGGGCCGAGGGGGAGACCCACGACTTCGAGTCGCAGTACCTCCACACTCTGGTCGGACCGCTCGACGAGGTGCCCGGACGGTACGCGGAGCGCTCGCCCGTCGAACACGCCGACCGGATCACCGCGCCCTTCCTGCTGCTCCAGGGCCTCGACGACGTGATCTGCCCGCCCGCCCAGAGCGAGCGGTTCCTGGAGCGGATGCGGGGCCGGCGGGTGCCGCACGCCCACATCGCGTTCGAGGGCGAGGGCCACGGATTCCGTCGCTCCGAGACCATGATCCGCGCCCTGGAGTCCGAACTCTCCCTGTACGCGCAGGTGTTCGGGATCGATCCGCGCGACATCCCCACCCTGGAGCTGCTCAAGTGAGAGAAGAAGAGTGAGAGAAGAAGCGTGAGAGAAGAAGTGCGAGAGCTCGTACGGCCGTCCCGGCTCGCCGCCGGCGCCCGGGTGGCCGTCGTCGCGACCAGCGGACCGGTGCCCGAGGAGCGGGTGCAGGCCGGTCTCGACGTGCTGCGGGCCTGGGATCTCGATCCGGTCGTGGCACCCCATGTGCTGGACCGGCACGAGGAGTTCGGCTATCTGGCGGGCTCGGACGCGGACCGTGCGGCCGATCTGCAGACCGCCTGGTGCGACCCGTCCGTGGACGCGGTGCTGTGCGCGCGAGGCGGCTACGGCGTCCAGCGGATGGTCGACCTGCTCGACTGGGACGCCATGCGGGAGGCGGGCCCGAAGGTGTTCGTCGGCTTCAGCGACCTCACCGTGCTGCACGAGGCGTTCGCCACCCGGCTCGGCCTTGCCACCCTGCACGGTCCGATGGCGGCCGGTGTCGACTTCATCAAGAACGCGCGGGCGCAGGACCATCTCAGGGCCACGCTGTTCGCGCCGGAGTCCGTCCGCACGATCACCTCCGGCGGCAGCCCCCTCGTCCCCGGGCGGGCCCGGGGTGTCACCCTCGGCGGCTGTCTCTGCCTTCTCGCCGCGGAGCTCGGCACCCCGAACGCCCGTCCGGGCGCCCGGGGCGGACTGCTCTGTCTGGAGGACGTGGGCGAGGAGACGTACCGTCTCGACCGCTACCTCACCCAACTCCTGCGCGCGGGCTGGCTGGACGGGGTGCGGGGTGTGCTGCTCGGCTCATGGCACGGGTGCGATCCGTACGACAAGGTGCGCCCGCTGCTCGTCGACCGGCTCGGGGGACTCGGGGTGCCCGTGGTGGAGGAGTTCGGATTCGGGCACTGCGAGGGCGCGTTGACGATCCCGTTCGGAGTGGCTGCCGAACTCGACGCCGATGCGGGCACCTTGACGCTCGACGAACCCGCCCTGCGCTGAGCGGCGTCCCGCGGGGGCGTCGCCGCCCGCCGCGCCCGCCACTGAATCTCTGTCAGCAAACACCCGTTTCGGTGATTGACCTCGCCTGACACGTGTCACACCATGACGTGTGCCAAGAACCCGAGCATCGATCGCTCTCGCCCTAGGCGCCGCCCTCCTCGCATCCCTCCCCGCGTCCCTCACCCTCACCGATCCCGCCTCGGCCACCGCCCGATACAGCGTCACCGCGCTCGAGTTCACGGTCCGGGCGGGCGGCCGCACCTGTCTCGTCGACGCCGATCTCTACCGCCCCGCCGGCGTGGACCGCGCCCGTCCCGCGCCCGCCGTCCTGGCCACCAACGGCTTCGGCGGCAGCAAGTCCGACGGTTCGACCGAGGCGATCGGCAGGGCCTTCGCCGAGCGCGGTTATGTCTCCCTCGTCTACTCCGGGCTCGGCTTCGGCAGGTCCGGCTGTCCGATCTCGCTGGACGACCCCGCCATCGACGGCACCGCGGCCTCCGGGCTCATCGACTTCCTCGGCGGCGGGCGGGCCGCGGACGACGGCACCAGGGCGGACTTCGTCACCCTCGACGGTGCCGGTGACCCCCGGGTCGGCATGATCGGCGGTTCCTACGGAGGGGCCGTCCAGCTGGCGACGGCCGCCGTCGACCACCGGGTCGACGCGCTGGTGCCCCTGATCACCTGGAACGACCTGGCCCACTCCCTGGACCCGAACAACGCCCACGGCACCGCCGTCCCGGGTGTCTTCACATGGCAGTGGACCAACGGTTTCTACCTCGTCGGCGAGAGCCGGCCGCTGACCTGGGCGAACCTCGACCCGTCCCGCATCAGCTCCCTCACCTGCCTCCACTTCGTCACCAAGGCCTGCGACACCATCAAGACCCTCAACTCCGGCCGCTATCCCGCCCGCGCCACCGCCGAGGCGCTCGCCTACGCCCGCGGTGTCTCGCCGGTGTCGTACCTGAACCGGGTCAAGGCGCCCACCCTTCTGGTCCAGGGCCAGGCCGACAGCCTCTTCAACCTGGACGAGGCGACGGCGACGTACCGGACGCTCGAGGCGCGGGGCACCACGACCAGGATGATCTGGCAGTCCTGGGGCCACAGCGGAGGTTCGACGAACCCGGCCGCCGGTGAACTCGACCTGGCCCGGGGTGACTTGGAGTCGAGCTATGTCGGCAGACGGATCGTCGCCTGGTTCGACCGCCATCTGCGCGGGCAGCGTGGCGCGGACCTGGGCCCGGCCTTCGCCTACTACCGCGACTGGATCACCGACCCCGCCCGCACCTACGCCACCGCCGACCGCCTCCCCGCCCTCACCCGGGCGTTCTACCTCTCCGGCGACGGCAAGCTCGTCGACAGCGCCAGGAAGGTGGTGCGAGGCAGTCGTACGTACACCAACTCGACCGTCCCCACGAGCCATTCGGAGAGCCCGCTCAGCGGGGCCCTCGGACTGCCGGACCCGGCACCCTACGACACCCCGGGCACGTGTCTCGGCTGGACCGGCGCCCCGCTCACCCGCGCCATGGACGTCGTGGGCGCGCCCCGGGCCACCCTGAAGGTCGTCTCCCCGGCGGCCGAGCGGACGCAGGACTCCGGCGACGCGGCCGACCGGCTCGTCCTCTTCGCCAAGCTGTACGACCTCGCGCCCGACGGCACGCAGACCCTGGTGCACCGGCTGGTCGCGCCGGTGCGGGTGCCGGACGTGACCAGGAGCTTCACCGTGTCCCTGCCGGGGATCGTGCACCGGTACGAGAAGGGGCACCGGCTGCGGTTCGTGATCGCGGCGAGCGACGACGCGTACTTCGGGAACCGGGGGATCAAGCCGGTGACGGTGGTCGGCGCGCCGGGGCACGCCGGGGTGCTGCGGCTGCCCGTGACGGGCGGCTGAGGTGTCACCCGGAGGCAGGCCTCACCGCGCGTGACCAGGGATCCGGGCTCAGGCTGGAGGTATGAACCCGAAGACTTCCGAGCACGGTACGAAGAGCGGGAGCCGGAGCGGGCAGGTGTTCACGCCCGGCCGTGTCACCGTCCTCCTGCTCGCCGTCCTCGCCCTGATCTTCATCTTCGAGAACACCCGCGCCACCAGGATCCGGCTGCTGATTCCCGAGGTGACGACACCACTGTGGATGGCACTGCTGGCGACGGGGGCCATCGGTGCCCTGTGCGGGGCATATTTCATGAGACGGCGCGGCTAGGGCCGGCGGATCGTAGGGTGGCGGGATGCCGCACACCGCATCCCGCTATCTCGCCGAGGGCCCCCGGGTGGGGATACGTCACTTCACCTACGAGGACGGCGCGGAGTTCACCGCCCGTGCCCGGGAGAGCAAGGACCTGCACCACCCGTGGCTGTTCCCGCCGGACAGCCCGAACGCGTACACCGCCTACGCCGGCCGGCTGATCGAGGACCGGACCAAGGCCGGATTCCTCGTGTGCGAGATCGACGGCGGGGGCATCGCCGGGTTCATCAACATCAACAACATCGTCGAGGGCGGCTTCCAGTGCGGTGCGCTCGGCTACGGCGCCTTCGCGCACGCCGCCGGGCGCGGGCTGATGCGGGAGGGCCTCGACCTGGTGGTCGGCCACGCCTTCGGCCCGATGCGGCTGCACCGGCTGGAGATCAACGCACAGCCGCAGAACACCGGCTCCATCGCCCTGGCCCGCAGCTGCGGCTTCCGCCTGGAGGGCTTCTCCCCGAACATGATCTTCATCGACGGCGCCTGGCGGGACCACGAGCGATGGGCGATCACCGCCGAGATGCGGGCTTCCGGTTGATCTTCATCGTGTCGAGGTCGGTGACGGTCGACCTCAGGTCACGGAAGCCGTGGCCGAGCGCCCGGAGCGCGGTCTCCGCCCGGTCCTCGGCGATCGCTGCGGCCATCTCCTCGCCGTCCGCCGCGTCCGACACCACCACGAACCGCATCGAGAAGTGCTTCAGCGGCGATGCCTCGTACGACAGCGAACCCTCCTCGGTGAACCGCATGCTCGCCATCCCGTGGTCGGCCGCCTCCGCGAGCAGCCGCCGCCGGGCCTCGTCGGCCGGCCCGTCCCATGTGCCCCGGACGATCACCCGGTAGGTGTGCTGCTCGCTCATCGGCTGTGCTCCGCTCCTGGGTCGATTCCCGTCCGGGGGCCGACTGTACGTCGGGGCCGGCACCCCGCACGCGGAATTTCGCGGCGCGCGACGCGGGCGCCGGAGCCCGCTGTCCGCCTTTGCGCAATCCTGACCGGTGCCTCCCCTGGCCAGCTCACCGGGGAGCGGCTTCCATGGTGATCGTGACGACCATCCGACGTGAGGTACTGACCCTGCCCGCCGCGGAGTTGGGGCCGGACAATCCGCTGCCCCCGTTGCGGCCGCCGCGGGAGGTCCATCGGATCGAGGACCGGGACCGGGACGAGCTGCCGCGTGAGATGGCCCGGCAGGCGGCCTACGAGCCGCTGCGCAGCCTGCTGCCGGTGCGGATCCGGGACGGGTACGGCAGAGAGCGCGAGCCCCGCGCCCTGGACAGCCTCGTCATCGAGAACGACCGGCTGCGCGCCACCGTACTGCCCGGCCTCGGCGGCCGGGTCGCCTCCCTCCTCCACAAGCCCACCGGCCGTGAACTCCTCTACCGCAACCCGGTGTTCCAGCCCGCGAACCTCGCCCTCAACGGTGCCTGGTACGCCGGCGGCATCGAGTGGAACATCGGCGCCACCGGCCACACCACGCTCTCCTGCTCACCGCTGCACGCGGCCCGGGTCCCCGCCCCCGACGGCGGCGAGATGCTCCGTCTGTGGGAGTGGGAGCGGCTGCGCGGCCTGCCCTTCCAGATCGACCTCTGGCTGCCCGAGCGCTCCGACTTCCTCCATGTCGGCGTCCGCGTCCGCAACCCGCACGAGAAGCCGGTGCCGGCGTACTGGTGGTCCAACACCGCCGTCCCCGAGCAGCGCCGGGTGATCGTGCCGGCCGACGAGGCCTGGTCCTTCGGGTACGAGCGCAGGCTGCGCCGGGTACCCGTCCCGTCGTACGACGAGACACGTCAACTCGCTTGCGCGGCCGACTGGTTCTACGATCTTCCCGACACCCGGCGCCGCTGGATCGCCGCCCTCGACGAGGACGGGTACGGGCTGGTGCAGACGTCCACCGACGTGCTGCGCGGGCGCAAGCTGTTCGTCTGGGGCCGGGGGCCCGGCGGGCGGCGCTGGCAGGAGTGGCTCACCGAACCCGGCACCGGCGGCTACAGCGAGATCCAGGCGGGCCTCGCCCGCACCCAGCTGGAGCACGTACGTCTGGACCCGGAGAGCGAGGTGTCGTGGCTGGAGGTGTACGGGCCGCTGGAGGCCGCCGACACCGTCGACGAGGTGGAGGCACGCCTCGAAGCCGCCCTGCCCCGCGCCGACGTCGACGCCGCGTACACCGCCTGGAAGCCCTGCGCCGACACCGAACCGGGCGAGATCCTCGCCACCGGCTCCGGCTGGGGCGCCCTCGAAGTGCTGCGCGCCGACTGGAAGTTGCCCGGTACCCCCTTCGAGGAAAGCACCCTCGGCGAGGCCCAGGAGCCCTGGGTGCGGCTGCTGCGCGCAGGTGTCTACCCCGAGCCGCGCCGGGTGCGGCCGCCCGGCGAGACGCTGGTCGCCCCGCACTGGCGGGACATGCTGGAGACCGCGCCGGCCACCCCGCTCACCGAGTACCACCTCGGCGTCGCCCAGTGGCACGCCGGCGACCGGGCCCAGGCCGTGCGGAGTTGGGAGCGGGCCCTGGAACTCGCCCCGTCGCTCTGGCCGTTGCTGCGCTGTCTCGCCGTCGCCGACCAGGAGAGCGGCAACCACGAGCGGGCCGCCGACCGGTACGCCGAAGCCTTCGACGACCTGTGCGCCGAACGCCGCGACCACGGCGCGTCATGGACGGCGGCCACCGCCGCGCTGGGCCGCGAGACGATCGAGGCGCTGCTCGCCGTACGCCGTACCGCCCAGGCGCGTGCCGTGTGGGACCGGCTGCTTCCCGCGATCCGGCGGCGCGGGCGGTTCCGGCTGGTCGAGGCCGGGCTGCTGCTCGCCGAGGGGCGGCGGGAGGAGGCGCTCGACGTGTTCCGCGCCGGGTTCGAGGTCGCCGATCTGCGGGAGGGAGCGGATGCGATCGGCCGTCTGTGGTCGAGGCTGACCGACGAACCGCTCCCGGCGCACTACGACTTCCGTATGCGCCCGCCGGAGGGGTGAGAGGCGGGCGGTTTCGCCGGTTCGCGAGGGGCGCGGGTCTAGCGGTCGCGGTCCACGTACTCGTAGACCATCCCGTCGGGATGCATCGCGATCAGGTTGCGGCCGCCCGGTGTCGCCACCGGGCCGGCCACGATGTGTGCGCCGAGCTCGGTGAGGACCCGGTGGGTCTCCTCGACGTCCTGCACGGCGATCGTCGCGGCGATCTTGCGGAGCACCTCCAGCTCGGCCTCGGGCCCGCTCATCAGCAGAAAACACCCGACCGCGGCCACCTGGACGCCACCGCGCTCGAAACGCAGGGCTCTGCCACCCGCCAGGCGTTCGTAGAAGGGGACCGCTTTCTCCAGGTCGTCTACGCAGATGCGCAGCGTGGCTCCCAGAATGTCCATGGGGACGAGCCTAGTTGGGGGCACGGGACGAGGTGATCACTTCCGGTCCTTTAGGTTGCGTGTCCCGCCCGTGACGCGGCGCGTTATGCGTACGCCTGTACGGGTACCCGGCGGCCATGAAAGGCTTGGATCACCTGGAACACCTGGACAAGCACCTGGTCGACGAGCTGGCGCAGGTGGCGCGCGAGACCGTGCGCGACGAACTGCGCGAACAGACTCGCAAGCAGCGCCGCACGGCCATGCTGTACGCGGCGTCCGGCGCCGTCGCCCTGTACGCGGGCGCGGCCCTGGCGCTGACCGTGGGGCTGGCCCTGGCGATCGGTCTGCC